>JALZUO010000036.1 GCA_023301565.1 Oligoflexales bacterium | reverse complement strand
TCTTCAATAATAGGCACGCATATACAAAGCAAGGCTGCCTGCCTTAACAGCCCGCCAGCAGGGAACGCCAGGACGATCACTGCACAAATAGCAGAGGCTAGTCCATAGGCGTACTTTTCTTTGGATGGCCTGTAGGCCAACAGTAAAAGCACAACCATGGCATTGATCACGGCCGCAGCCTGCCAAGTGTCTAGGGGCAAACTGCCGTGGTTAAAAGTACCGTGGATAAATGTAGGCAGAGTAAAGTAGCCTGCGGCCGACTGGTAGCAAACACGCAGCAGCAAGCAGACGGCTAAACAAAGCGCCGCAGCGCTTACAAGCCTTAAGGCGCTAGGCTTTGCCGATGTACTCATTCTTCGAACGGGGTTGCTGTTCTTAGGTAGTTTTCAAGGTCTTTTTGCTGCACTTCGGTCAGTCTTGCAAATTCAATCCCTACCTCGTTCTTCTTTTTCCAGGCAACCTTAGCTTTAAGGCGCATCTCGCGGGTCATCATCTTGCCTCTGGTTGTTTGTTTTGGGATGTCCATGCTTAAAACAATTTCAGAGCGCAAAAGAATTTTATGTGAGCTGTCAACGGCCATGCAGGCTCCACCAATGCTCAAATCTTGCAGTACACCTTCAAACTTAGGAGCTCTTTTCCCTCTGCCAGCAGCTTTGCCGATGATGGTGCTAGACACATCTTCGACCTTAAAGCGTTTACCGATTCTTTTTCCGTTGACCACAAAGTGATCGAGCTTTTCCATTAGGTGTTCTTTTTGAATTGGTTTGGCAATAAAATCACCTGAATCGTTAAAGGCAAAAAGCTCTTCTCTAATTGCCTGGGTGATCACTCCGTCTGGGTACACGGAAAGAAAAATTGGTTTTGAATATATTTTTCGTAGGTTTTGTACCATCGAAATGCCGTCGGCATCTGGTAGGTCAAAATCAACCATGATCAGGTCTGGGTCTTCTTGCTTTGCTAGCTCAAGACCTTCTTCGCCTGTTGAAGCAAGTAAAATGCGGGGGCTACTAAGCTTGCTTTTGAATATTTCAGCTGTCATGAGCCTACTTGGAACACTAGGGTCTACTAAAAGTATCGTGAGAGATTGGTTGATTCGTGACAAAATTTTTTCCTCCCAGAAAATCACAGCTTAGAAATGCGACTGAAAAATGCATCAGAAAATATAACCTTAATGGTAAGCTGCGAAGCCAGCAGACCAGGCGGCTGTGTGGGAAATAGATGCCTTTTTAAAAAGTAGGTGTGCTTAATCGCTCTGTAGTCACTGCTTTTTTTGGTGGTTTTTAAGTGGTGACCAAGGAGGGGGGGCTTATAAAATTTTGACGCAGTTCCGAAACCTAGTATGTGAATACTAAAACCATAAAATTGATGACTGTATCTGCTCTTTTGGCCTGTGGGTTTGCCTCGGACGCTCTGGCTAAGGTTGGATTTTTAAAAGACATATCCAGCTTGCAGCCGAGCATAAGGCTGAGTGCTGTTTCTGAAGAGTTTAAGATCCTTCCAGATAAAAAAAAGATGATGCGGCGCCTCATGAAAGGCGTAACAGATACAAAGATTGAGCCTCTTCGGGTCAATGTTATCCCCGTTAAAAAGCGTATTAACTCTCTGGCAAAAAGAATCACGCAAGACGGAAAGTACAAAAAGACCAAAGACCTGATTGTCGTCAAGCTAGAAAACACACCTTTTGATAAGCGTTACCCGCATAGAAAATCCCTTGTTTTTGAAGAAGGTGATTTTGATACGGTTGATTTTGAAAAGCTTCGAAAGCACTATTCGGCTACGCAAAAAAAACTTACCATTAGCCCTTCTGTTGCTGGGAACGAGAAGATGCTGCGTCAGCTTTGGAGGCAAGCCGACGGGTTTATTGCAGACGATAAAAAACAGAGAAAATACTTTGAAAAGATAAGTTCGAAGCAATCGATCGATGTCAGCGACCTGCTGCTGCCAAAGTTTGCCGAGCGTGCAAACGGCAAGTACACGCAGTATCAGGGGCCTAACTGCTTTCACGCTGCTCTGAGCTTTGCAGCTCCGGCATTAGCCAAAAGTAACCGGGTGAATATTCGGCGTGAGAAAAACCATCACCCTGCGATGATCAACCACGACGAGCTCTGGTACGCTCTGCGCAACAACTTCTACGAGGTAGATACGCAGCTTTCCGATGTGAAATACGGTGACTTGCTTATATTCTTCGACTATAGCCCAGGAAAACCGACCCAGTTCAGCTGGATCAAACACGCTTCTGTCTACCTGTTTGGGCCGTACACCTTCTCAAAAGGCTCTAAGTCAGCGAATTCTCCCTATACTTTCAAGACCTTAAGTCAAGAATGGGCTACCTGGGACCGCCTAACCTCAAACCTGGGCCTCAAGGTCTACAGACGCAAAATAGACACAGCCCGAAAAAATCCACTTCCAAGTTTGCGCGATTGGATCTATTGAAGGGGTAGCTGGATTTTAGGTCCGGCCAATGCTCTTTTACAAGGTTTGGTTTTATGCGAAAAACTCCGGAAAAATTCGGAGACGCCCTCGACGTTTCTGGTCTGAACCAATTGGTTCGTTCTAGTAGGGTCCTAGGTTGCTCCTCTGTTTCTTCTGAAGAAGGATACAGACACACTGTTAAGTTGCCGGTTAAATCCCAGGAGTCGGAGCCGCCCCTAGTCGGAATGTACGATCCGGGCACGCATGAGATTACGACTGGACCTTGCTACCCCGAGCAAGCAGAGACCATCAATCAGGTTCTCTCTTTTTTTCCTGAACTTCTAAATGAGTTTGAAATTTTGCCTTTTTGCCAAGAAAGCAAACAAGGTAATTTACGCTATATTTTTATTCGGCAATCGTCGAGCACAGGTGGCTTGCAGTTTATTTTTGTTGTTTATGACGACAGCCAAAAAGTTAAAATCCGCAAGCTGTGTGAACATTTAAAATTAGAAGGCTTTCCCGTTGTCTCTGTCTTTTTAGATTTGCAGACGACCGCAGGCAACGAGATATTTGCTTACGATTTTGTAAAAGTCATGGGCAAAGAGTTCTTGTCGGATTCCATGGGCGGCATTCAGTTTAAGATCAAGCCAGGTTCGTTTTTTCAGGCAAACCCAAAAGGTGCGGCTAAGATCTATCGGCGCATACAAGCTTTGGTCGGTCCTGGTGGGGGTAAAGGTGCAATGGACCTATACTGCGGCGCAGGCCCCATTGCGTTGCACTTGGCTCAGGTCGGCTATAAAGTGCTTGGTGTAGAAGAAGTCGAAGAAGCTGTGGTTTCTGCAAAAGAAAATAAGCAGGTTAACTCCTTTCAACAGCCAGCTTGGTTTCTATGCCGTGACGTCAAAGATTTTTTGCGCGGAGGGTTAGATAGCGACACCCGCGAGTTCTTTTCTCGAGAAAGCTCTGAGGCTGGCATAATCAGCTCTTCTGAGGCGTGGCAAGAAATTAGCTGGATAACTCTTAACCCGTCGCGAAAAGGGTTGGGAGAGGAAGTGTGCGCATCTATAGCCGAGCACGTGCCGGCACATGTGCGTTTTGTGTATATGTCTTGTGACGCTTCTAGCCTTGCTAGGGATTTAAAACAGCTGGGCGCTGAAGGCATAGAAGTCAAGCAGCTCGAAGCGTTTGATTTGTTTCCAGGGACAGATCATTTAGAGTGGGTTGCAGTTTTGGAAAGAAAGGTTGTCTGACAATGACCATCACACCTCCTACAGACTCTAGGCTAGACTACGAAAGCTACATACGCGTAAGAGATTTGGTTAGCCTGCAAAAGCCGGAGAGCAGCCCCGTCGTACACGATGAATACCTGTTTATCATCACCCATCAGGCCTACGAGCTTTGGTTTCGGATGATGGCTCTTGAAACGAAAGAGCTTTGTAGAGAGATAGAGCAAGACCGACTATCGCGTTTTCATGACTCTATAAACAGGCTTGTGAAGATTCAAAAACTGCTAAACCAACAGCTTGATATCCTAGAAACCATGACAGCACATGAGTTTAATATTTTCAGAGACCACCTACGTCCGGCTAGCGGGTTTCAGTCAGATCAGTTCAGGCTTCTTGAGATGAGTTTTGGTCTAAGAAAAGAATCAGTGCTGAAGTACTTCGAAAGAAAAAAAGACATTCATGCGACTTTTTTAGATGCACAAAAGAAACCATCTGTGTTTGATCTATGGCTCAGATACCTCGTTCGCTTAGGTTTTAAAATTCCTGAAGACGTGCAAAAAAGAGATTTTAGTAAACAGTACGAAGGCAGCGAAACAGTCCAGAAAACTATTCTTGAAATCTATCAAAAACGCGACGAATACTACCCGCTCATTCAGGCAATGGAAGCCATGCTGGATTTTGATGAGACCTTTGCTTTGTGGCGTTACAGGCATGTTCTGATGGTTCAAAGAATGATTGGCGTCCACAGGGGCACGGGCGGAAGCTCTGGCTTTAATTATCTATCATCAACCTTGTCTCTTAGGTTTTTTACGGATTTGTGGCAGGTCCGAAACCTTCTTGGCACAACACCATACGGAGAATAAAAATGGTTCAAGCAGATTTAGCACGGTGGAAGACCACCATTGAAACAGAAGGTGTATTTGAAAACTCTAGAGATGAGCTTGAAAAAGCAGTCAAAGGAACCTTGGATGCTCTAGATTGTGGTTTGCTTCGCGTTGCACAGGTTGCAGATGGCGAGTGGACGGTAAACGCTTGGGTGAAGCAAGCAATTTTATATATGTTCCGCCTTAACAAGATGGAAAGTTACGAGGTTGGCCCGTACCAATACCGTGATAAAGTTCCTTTGAAGACAAACTACGAACAGCTTGGTGTGAGGGTAGTGCCGCCTGCGACCGCAAGGTATGCATCTTTTATGGAGCCCGGTGTGATTTTGATGCCTAGCTACGTCAACGTGGGTGCTTATATTGGCTCTGGCACGATGGTAGATACGTGGGCAACGGTTGGGTCCTGCGCTCAAATCGGCGCGAACGTCCACCTGTCTGGCGGCGTAGGTATTGGTGGAGTTTTAGAGCCACCTGGAGCAACACCTGTGATCGTCGAAGATGGTGCCTTTCTTGGCTCCAGATGTATTGTTGTAGAAGGTGTTCGAGTAGGTAAAGAGGCCGTGCTTGCTGCAAACCTAACCCTTACTAAGTCTACTCCGATTATTGATCTTCGTGGATCAGAGCCCAAAACAACCAAAGGCATTGTGCCGCCAAGAGCTGTGGTAGTGCCGGGTGTACGTGAAAAGGTGATGCCTGGAGGAAAGGCTTTGCTACAGTGCGCCTACATCATTGGCGAGCGCAAAGAGTCGACTGACAAGAAAACTTCTTTGAACCAGGTTTTGCGCGAACATGACATTTCCGTTTAGGCGCTAACTGTCCTAAACTGGATAAATGAGTGATTCTTCCAAGACAGAAAAAATTAGCGTTGTTTTTACGCGTGACGGTATAAAAAGCCAGGTCGAAACCAGGCCTGGCAGTAAACTGCTGGTCGCAGCCATTAAAAATAAAATTGAAATTCGTTATGGGTGTTCTGCATGTAGGTGCGGAACCTGCGGTGTAGCAGTGCAGGCTGCGGCGCCTGACTTAAAAAGCTCGCTTTCAGAGATGACTAGCCAAGAAAAAGACTTGCTCGAAAAAATGAGTCTTCCTCTGGACGGCTCGGTGCGGCTTGCTTGTCAGGCAAGGGTTTTGGCAAGCGGCGTGGAGGCTGACCTGTCGTTTCAGAGCACCTATTCGCCAGACGATGCCCTAGAAGATGAAGACGACTACTACGACGATGAATACTAAAACTTAAAGCTCGAGAGCTTTAACGTCGCGGGTTTGATAGACTTGCTTTAGCCTTTGTGGGATCAAACTGTCTTGGCCAGAGTTTTCAAGCACTTCAATGTAGGCCCTTTCTTTTTTGAGTGACGGCTGAAAAAAGTTAAGCCGCGAATACTCTTTGATCACAGCTCTTAAAGCTAGTCGAATCTCTAAGTTTTCTGCAAACATCACCACTTCAAAATAATTTTTTTCCTGGGCTTTTTGCTCTGCGAGCTTCATTAAACTTTTTAGCCCACCTGCATCGGCGACTAGCTCTGGAGTCAACTCAAGGAACCTGACCTTGCGGTTTGCCGTCAGCGGATTCATGGTGGCAAAAGCCGATTCAGCAATGCTTACATCTGTACGCGAACGATTGTTTCCGTCAGTTCTAAACGAAGGGGCCTTTTTTGAGTCATGCAGCAAGATCTTTCCTTCATAGTGCTCTAAAGGGGTTCCGCCTAGCGGAACTTTTTCTATTTGCAAACTGCCTGGCATTTCAATTTTCCAGCTAGTACACCTAGGGCAGAGCCTTTCTAGCTCTCCGACGGTTGTATTGCGCCCAGAGTGTATCAAGTACAAATAAAGCGCAATCGCGCGGTGATGCCCTCCTCGCAGCTCTACCCACAGAAGGTTGTCAGAGGAGTCACGCACCTCCACAAACTCAATTTTATCTTGGTCTGATAAAACTTTTTCTATGCCTTCTTGGTTTTGGTTTTTAAAGCTTTCAATGATTTTTTTAATGACCTCAGGTTTTCTAAGGGTGTTGTGGCCACTTTGTACAATGATGTCGTCTAGCCAGAGGTTTTTGCGTAGCAGCGGTTTTCCGTTTTTAAAACTACGGTTTCGGTTTCGCTTTCCAAATGCCTTCCGGTACAATGCGATAGGCGAAAAAAACGGCTTAGCTAAATCAAGGCTAAGGCCACTTTCTTTGGTTTTTTCTTGCCTCTCACTGAACGTTTTTTGACAAGGTCCATGCGAGCTTGCCAAGAGGTCTTGGCTGCAAAATAAAGAAATAATGAAGCTGATAAAACACAGCTTTAGAGCACGCGAGTTCTTTTCTTGGTAGAGCACCAGCAGAAACCTCTTTTATTGAAAATAAAATTTGTCTGCTATTTGGTACCTGATCAGAGGGTGCGCTTTCAATAAAAAAGCTAAAAGATGC
>JALZUO010000035.1 GCA_023301565.1 Oligoflexales bacterium | reverse complement strand
CTTCAAGGGCTGTCGAAAAAAATGGATGAGGCAAAAAGCGAAGTAGAACGGCTTTATGCACGCTGGACCCAGCTAGAGAATATGCAAAAGTAGGTTTTTAATTTGGCGGCATGCAGCTCTAGACCTCAGCTATAACTAGTGCTTATAATTGAGGTCTAGAGCTGCATGTTTTACAAATAAAATTTTTGGATCATTCTGTATAGACTACAGGGTTTCTAATGACTTTCACCTTAGGCGTGAGCAACTCTGAATAAAATAATGATTCTGAAAGTTTATCCCCATATCGCGACGGATTATACCAACACCTTAGGCTCACTGCCACGGAGTCGTTTTTTCCGGAGGAGGATATTTCTTTAGCCTGGATTGTAACAAAATGTTGCAATCCGACTAAATTAGAATTTCTGTCGTCATAATCAAAATAAGTCACGACATATAGCCTGCGCAGGCCCTCGCTTGGCAGTGTAACTATTCTGCAGGCTCCTGGCTTTTTATCAAAAAAGAAGTCGCCATACTCTCCAATGACATTATTCGTATATGAGCCATCAGATGTTAGCTGAAGATTTTTAGAAAATTCTAGCAAAGATCCGACTTCTATCTTTATACCGTGACTTGCTGAAACCAAGCTAAACTCTGTAAACATAAAAACTAACACAATAAATCTAAGCATCTCTATCTCCTTGTTTTATAGGTGAGAATTTCTAGCATCGGGTGTATTAAATTACCAGCTTTATAAATTGGTCTTTCCATATGTCAACTCATGATGTTGCTCTGTAAAAAAGTTGTTCGAAACCTCGGGACTTTCATAGTGCAGTCAGAAAATGACTCCTACACCTGCCGCGAGCTCTATAACTACAAATAAAGTTTGAAATTTGTAGATCACAGAACACATCAAGTAATTGGTTAGAAGGTTCTGTTTCACCATGGACCATGCGTTGGTGCCAGCTTTTCACGCAAGAAAACTGATTCCTGCAGCCCCTCGCCTACAGATACCAGCAAGGCAAGGTGCTTTATAAGTGGGTATTCTTATTTGCTACAAAACCCTCAACGCATAACCAACAAACGAGCTCAATATGATTAAGGCCCTAGTACTTACGGTTTCCGCTCTGATTTTTAGTTCAAATCTTTATGCTGAAGGTTCGAATGCTGCAGTTTTTTGTGACTGTGAAAAAGTTACAGATGCGAAAAGCAATATAATAATGACAGGTGGCATTTACTTTATGGACTTTAGTACCATTGCTACTGGTAATTTGGATAGTAAACTGAGGATTGTTCTTTTAAAAAAAATAGCTGAATTTTACCGAGATCAATATCTTGATGGTGTAGACGTTTTTCGCCGATGTAGTAAAGAACTTGCGGAATATGCCCCGTGCAAATTTCTTAAAAGATAAATACCTCCTCTTCTTGCAGCCAAGGGTGTTCTCGTTCAAAATGGAGAGCATTATAGGAAACATCAACTTTCAGTCTAGATGCATTTAGCCCCCGGAAGAGCAGAACTCCCAGGGGCTTTGGTTTTCTTATCAGTTTTCTATTAGCTTAGTTGCCGCCTACACACTTTAGCATTGGCTCAATCTTGTAGCCTATAAGCCTTAGGTCCTCTGCCTTGCAGCACCATGATGGTTTCATCTGAGTTTGGCAGGCTTAGGCAGACAGTTGCTTGAGTGCACGTGCGGTTTTGGTCAATTCCTATTGGGCCGGGTACAACGGGGTGAATTGGGTCTATAGGCATTTGAAGAATCCTTAGGTTGGAATGCATTCCCTGAGTCTGATACATGGTCTGAAAGTATCCTGAATCGCCTGGAATATCGCTTATGCCGCTTTCGACAACTGATACTTCGTAATTGTTCCCTGTGTATTTGGCCTTTAGGATTACGTCAGCGAAAGAAGTGGTCATGCTTGGCCCTCTGCATGTTAGCTCTTCTGCTGCTTTGTTTATAGATACATAGTTAGAAGAGACGCGGCATGTCACATAGTCAGCCAAAGTACGTACTCTTAGCTCTTTTACGTCTTCATAGTAAGTAACCTGGTTTACGGTCATTGCCTCGTCGTTTTCGTTTTCTTTTACGACGATTGCTGTAAAGCTTTTTTCGGCATCTATCACAGCACCTGCTACAATGGGGCTTAGGTATTTTGTAAATGTGTATTTCCCGTCCATAGCATTTACAAGATCGCTATCACCGGCATTTGCTAATCCAATGCTTGTTCCAGTTAAAAGCAAACCTAGCCCTAAAATAATGTCCCGCATAATTTAATCTTTTAAATTAAATGTTTACCGCAGTAGTGCGGCCCATGTTGTAGCTAGCTGCCTTGACTGGCTGCAATAACTATACGGCTGTAGGGGTGTTTAGTAAAATGAATAGTCTTTATAGCACTGCATTAGGTTTTCTTATGGCAACGGGTGGCCGGCTACCTCGGCGGAAAGCGCTTGAAGCCATGACGTTCGATAGTAAACCCTATTTCTTAGCTTGGCTTGCATCCATAGTGTTTCGTATATTCACACATGCTTTTTCTAAGCCTGAAAAGGATGCTGCGTA
>JALZUO010000034.1 GCA_023301565.1 Oligoflexales bacterium | reverse complement strand
ACAAACAGATTAAAGCAAAGCATATACACAAAACTCACTATATTTTTTCAGCATACAGCTACCTTTGACATGCGCACCCCGGCGGTTTCCTACATGTGTTGGCCCTGCTAATGCAAAAGTTCCCACACGCTTGCCCTTTACTGCAAACTTTGCAGCAGTATGATTCGGAGAATGTTCCACTATCTGAAAGTGACGCTAGATAACTTTCCCACTCTTGGTCATCAAAAGAAGTTTCAACAGGAGAGCTCAAACCACCAGTTGTTGCCATGTCATCAACATTAGTCAAGCCACCTGAAGTTGGTCCCCCAAACACGCAACTAGTGTTTAACACCAATATACAACCTATTTCCACTAGTGTTCGCCACAAGAGAGCGCTCCCAACACTTTCAAAAGATATTGGAAGACTATTTAACTCCATGGAAACAGAAAATTGTTTCTATCCCCTCTGGACTTGCCTGGGATCTCGCTAATTGAAACACACAAAAAGAATCTGAAACTAAGCTTATTGCTATTGATTTAGATTCAGAGTCTTTAAAACTTGCCCGAGGCCTTGCAGAAAAATCTAAAACAGACCTGAAACAGTTTAGCTTCCTAGAGCTAAACGCTTGGAATTTAGAAAACACAAAAGTCAAAGATGTAGATGTCATCACGAGTAACGGCCTCAATATTTATGTTAAGGACCGCGAGCAAGTCCTCTCCCTATATCAGTCCTTCGCGTCCGTTCTTAAAAAAGATAGTTTACTCATCACAAGCTTTGTAACTCCGCCACCAGGAGGGGCAGCACGCCTTGAGTGGGACATGCCGAACATCAACATGGAAGCACTTCTGGCTAGCAAAACTGTTTTTGCAGATGTATTGGACGCAACGTGGCAGTCTTATATGAATACAGCTGACATGAAGGCGATTTTAACTGAAGCAGGCTTTGAGAACTTTAACTTTTACTACGACAGAGGGAAAATGTTTCCAACCATCACAGCTAGGAAAAAATCGCGCACCACACTCAAAAACGTTTAGAAAGCGCTGATAGGTATTTACTTTCGAGCTCAAATGGAAGCAAAACCTCTGCAACTTCGAAATTCGCCCTCAGGTACTTCTCGGAAAAAAACAGCTCTTTAGCATTTCCATGCGTATTCAATACCCTGTAATAAATTGTGCCATCTGTATCTCTATAGATTCCTGCAATTATAACTCCATGTCTTGGACCATACCTAGAAGCCGTTATCCCAGAGCTAAACACCCCATCGCCTGGATGGGTTCCTTCAACATGGTAGGAAATTTTTATGGGTAATTTGTTTTCCAACATAAATCCGGCGACCTTTGCGAACTCTGAATAGTCATCAATTTGATGTTCCTCTACAGAAACTTTGCTTAGAGCCTTATTTAAGAGCCTATACTGTTCCTGTGAAGAAGTTTCCTTACCTTTCCTATAGACCCGTGTAGGATATTTTCCAAAATAAAATTGAACCAACTCACTTACTAAATATTGGGCCTCATCACTTAATTGTTGTACTTTTTCGGAGTTATTGGCATTTCTTTTTATTTCCTCTCTATAATCCTCGGCTACTTTATTCAAAACAGACACAAGCGACGGTATATTTATATCTGAACGCGACGGGTATTGACTCTTTGTCATCACACCTTCTTCGTGCAAAACCCTGCTAACATCCGTTGAATATGTTCCAGCACTGACTTCTTCATCTCGCCTAGTAAGACTGTTTCGAAATTTTAATTCAAATACCTTTGCTGCAATGTAGCCACCTGAGATGGATCCACCGAAATCAGTTGGGGCAATAAGATCCAATAAATGTGCTTGCACAAAAACTCCGCATGAGTGATGGCATTGATCTTGGCTTGCTTTGGCATTCAGATTGACAATTTCTTTAAGGCTTTTTCTAAACCTATTCTGTTTTCTAATATCAACTGTTTTAAAAGTAAGAGGTTTATCCCACGTTCTGCTTCGGTGACTTATGATGCCATCTAACACTAAGCATTCTATAGTCATAAGAGGTGGAGCTTTTGCAGAGCTAGCAAAAGAAAAGCTGAAAATAGCTATGAGTATTCGTAACATGAGTACCGAACCTTACAAGGGGTTTTAATCATTTTATTGTAGCATGCCCCCTTGGCTAAGCCCCTCCCGTTCTAGACAGAGAACACGTGGTCAAGCAGAAAACTGCGTCCAGTCTTTGTAATGACAACCTGGCTAGGTGAATTAGGCACAGCCAAAGGCTTTTATCCGCCGAATGTCAAACTGTAGAAAGGCTTGTAGTCATAAAACCTCCTGCGTTTGCATCACATCAAAAACCTCAGCAAATTTTCCGTTCATAGACATTGCTCCACGATAAGCCGCCAGGCCCTCTACAGCTTCAAGATACCGCACCTCTTTTATCTGGCTTCTGTGTTCTCGAAGTGCGTCCATCTTTATTTGAATATAACCCTCTATGTTTACAGATAAGCTGGGTTGGTTTATTGGGTTCCACACCTCATAGCCGTAGACCTGCCCTACAAAGTGAGGTTGACCGCCAGCTTCTGCATACCAAGGGCCACGGGCTGCAGAAACAGAATCGATCGATAAGCTGTGAATGACCTTGTGGTCTGGGAACTGGTCCGTACTAGAGTGCAAAAAAACAATGTCTGGTTTGATCGATCTAATCTTCGCGATAAGCTTGATTTTGTCTTTTTTGCAATAAGAGAGGAGGCCATCTTCAAGGCCTAAAAAGGATACATTTAAAGCCCCCAAAACCTTCGCTGAGTTCTTAGCCTCTTGTTCCCTGGCCTGCTTGAGATCTTCTTTTGAAGGAGGACTGCCGCCCTCTTCACCAAAGGTAGCTACTACAAAAAACAGTTCGTAGCCTTGATCTTTAAGTTTAGCCAAAGTGCCGCCACAGCCAATTTCAATATCATCCGGGTGGGCGCCGATGGCCAGAACACGTTTACCTCTTTTTTTTTCTCCACCCGAGCAGCCCTTCATTGTAGGTACCTACTGACTTCACCGGCAATAGTAATGGAAGGGCTTGAGATATCTTTAGACAAGCCTCTACTGGCGAGTGGCTGCCTTAACTTCTGGAGAATTGCCGCTTCAATTTTTTTCTGATGAGTGCCAACTAACTCTGTTAAACCGCTGGCCATCCCACTTTGCCTCTCCGTCGCATCTCTTACAACTAGGACAGGTTTTTTAAAATAACTAGCCTCTTCTTGCACACCACCCGAGTCTGTGATGACTAAACGTGATTTTAAGATTTGTTTTAAAAATTCACCATACGAAAGTGGCTCTAGCAGCATCACATTGTGGGTTTGGCCCAGCATACCCTCTACAAGTCTTTTTGTTTTCGGCGATGGATGAAGCGGAAACTTAAACAACACTCCAGAGTTATGCATGGCTGACCTCCTGACCGCAGCGAGGATTCTCACTTGCGCAAGAGGATCAGTTTGCCTGCGGTGCAGAGTAATCAAAACCTGAGGAGCGACCCTCTGGTTATGCTCGTCCACGTCTAAATTCATGAGCTTTATCGCGTCTACAACAGTGTTTCCGGCAACCGTAATGCTGCTACCATCGACGCCTTCACGTTTGAGATTTTTTAGGGTCTGCTGATCTGTAGCAAAATGGTGACTGGCCAGCTGTGTGATTGCCTGACGGTTAAACTCTTCGGGAAACGGCGAGCCTAAATCAAAACTACGCAGGCCAGCTTCTACGTGCATAAACGGGGTGTTGTTAAAAAAAGCTGCTTGCGCAGCCGCATAGCAGGTAGTGGTGTCGCCATGTCCGAGAACAACACTTGGCTGATACCTTCTTATGGTTTCATCGAGTCTAGCCAAGCAGGCGGCGCTAAGCTGCGCCAAAGACTGTCCGTGCTTCATCAGGTTGAGGTTGATGTCACATTGAATCCCAAAAGCTTCTAGAGCCTGCGATTGCAACTCAGCGTGCTGCCCGGTAGAGACCAAAAGGGTTTTGAATCTAGTGTTTTCGCTCAGAGCCCGATAAACCGGCGCCATTTTAATAGTGTCTGGCCGTGTGCCGATGATCACCATAATTGTTTTTTTCACCCTAAAACCCTCCCTGGAAAAAATGTGTAGACAGCTGTTTTCTCACCTATAAATATCGGGTATTTAAACGTTGAAAAAAAGTAATAAAAAATTGATAATTGTAAACTTATGGATAGCAATAAACTACATTACTTTATAGTGGTCAGCCAGACTGGCAGCATACGCAAAGCCGCAGAGCTTTTGCGCCTGAGCCCTGCCGCTCTGTCAAAATCGATCAAACAGCTGGAAGCACAGTTAAATGTCCAGCTCATAGCTGCATCGGGCCGCGGAATTATTGTCACAGATGCCGGGGTGGCCTTAGCACGGCGAGCGGCGCCGCTGCTTGCAGAGCTCAGTGGTCTTGCTGATGATGTTCGGCAAAAAAACGAAGCCTTCCAGTCTCTAAACAAGAAACTGAAGCTAGGTACCTTTGAGGTCTTTTCTTCTCATTTTTTAGAAAACTTACTTACAAACCTAGCAGATGACTATCACGTAGATCTTCATGAGCTAACACCAGGTAAGCTAGAAAAAGCGTTGGTAGAGCGCCACGTTGATTTTGGCATTACCTACATTCCGATACCCACCAAAGGCGTGATTCACAAAAAAATAACGTCTATAGATATGGAGGTCTACGGGACAGGTGAGTTTTGCCGAAGACATCAGGGGAGTTTTTTTGCAGAGGTTCCGTTTGTGGTTCCAATAGAGCCTGCCTCTGGGATTCCAAACAAGGTTCGTGGGCTAGACGGATGGCCAGAAGGTGAGGTCCATCGGCGGATTCAATACCGTGTCAGCTTAATGGAGTCGGCTTTGGAAATTTGTAGAAACCACCGTGCCGTAGCTTATTTACCAAAATTTGTTGTTAAATCGCACAATTTAAATGTACAGCAAAAAGCAAAGCTGGAAGCCTTCCCCACCCCAGCAAAGCTAAAAAGCAAGAAGCAGTTTGTGTACCTTGTTACGCGCGACTCTGATGTAGAGGGAGCTGTACAGAAAAAACTAGCCAAGGGCCTGAGGCTAGGATGCAAGCCTAGGTAGCTTTATACCTTTACAGGCTGCCGGCTTGTAAAGACTCTATTTTTTGGATAAACAACAAGTATGCATTGGCTCAACTATCATCATCTCTATTACTTCTATACCATCGCTTCAGAGGGTAGCGTGACAGCTGCCACAGAAAAGCTGAAGTTGGCTCAGTCCACTTTGTCTTCTCAGCTTAAGCAGTTCGAACAAGCCATTGGTTATCAGCTTTTTGAGCGAAAAAACAGAAAGCTTCACCTGACAGATATTGGACGTAGAGTTTTTGACTATGCTCACGAAATTTTTTCGCTTGGAAAAGAACTTAGAGAGTCTCTAGTTAATTTTGAAGATTCTTTGACCGAGTCTATTCGCTTTGGAATTATGGACTCCATACCCAAAAAATTGAGTAGAGATTTGTTTAAGGTTGTCTCGAAAGAACACAACGCCAAGGTCACTGTGTTTGAAGAATCGCTTTCTTCTTTATGCGACCGCCTAGAAAAACATGAAATTGATTTGATCCTCGCAAATGACAAGCCGCCTACAGAAGGAAAAAAATCAAAGTTCCACGCAAAGCTTATCGGAGAGCTTAAAGTGGTTTTTGTTGGAACCCCCTCAATGCTTGAGCTACAAAAGGAGCTGCCGCGTTCGTTAAATGGCGTTCCTATGATCATGCCAGGAGAGCATAGTCCGCTGCGCAACGAGGTGTTGGAACATTTTAAAATAAAACATGTTTCACCCAATATAGTTGCAGAGGTAGATGACGTAGAACTGCAAAAAATGCTGATTTTAGATGGTCACGGCTTCTCTGTCCTCCCCCTTCTGTCGGTCGAAGAAGAGCTAGCATCTGGAAAACTTGTTCTTTTAAGTGAAACACCTATATGCCACGAAAATCTTTGGCTTATCTCCGCTCACCGCCTGGTTCATAACCCTATTACAAAGCACCTCCTAACCAATTTTAGGCATCAAAGTTAGCATCTAATAAATAGATGTATTCTGATTATATTATCTATTTAATAAATATATGCTCTCTACCCTATACTCACAATTCACTTCGAAGCTATGGGATAAAACGACTACGTGACAAAGCATCACCTACGTGCAAAATAGGTGAAAAGCACTAACAGCGACAAAAATCGATTTAAAATTGATCAATTAATTTTTTATGAGGGGAAAAAAATTATGGCCACCACAAATGTTTGGGAAGACCTTATTTCCGGAAACGCTTTGTTTGCATCAGGCAAGCCAAACTTTATCCAAGAATCAAACGCAGAGGTATCTAGGCGAGAAAAGCTTGCGACCGAGGGCCAACAGCCGCGCGTTGCAGTTCTTACCTGCGCTGACTCGAGGGTTTCTCCCGAGTTAATTTTTAATAAAAATCTTGGCGAGCTTTTTGTCATCAGGGTTGCTGGTAATGTCGCTACCTCCGAGGCTATCGGTAGCCTTGAGTATGCTGTCATGGCACTAAAGACCGAAGCTATTGTCGTGTTAGGTCACAGCAAATGCGGCGCTGTCACAGGTGCAATGGATTGCAAAGACTCCGCTAAAAAAGAAACTGCCTTAGACCGCCTGCTAGGTGACATTGCAGGGGTTGTCGGCACCTGCAATAGCGTCGAAGAAGGCATCAATAAAAACACTACCCATAGCGCAAGACAGCTGGAAACCGACAGCACTATCATCAAAGATGCAGTTGATAAGGGAACGCTAAAAATTATTTCTGCTGTTTACGACCTACACTCTGGCAAAGTCCAGCAGGTTTAAGAAAGAAAGGTCATCGACATGGATAAGTTAATGCAAAAATACAGAGCTAGCTTCAAAAGTGACTTTATGGCCAGCCTGGGCGTCTTTATAATTGCTATCCCACTTTCTATCGGTATAGCTCTTGCTTCTGGAGCACCGCCGTCTTCTGGGCTAATTGCCGCCATCATTGGTGGTATTGTGGTCGGGCTCTTTACAGGTGCTCCTTTGGTTGTTAGTGGTCCAGCTGCTGGCCTCGCAGCTCTCATCTTTGAGCTAGTGAGCAAACATGGAATTGCCGGGTTAGCGTTTATTACTTTCCTGGCTGGAATATTCCAAGTGATTTTTGGTGTATTTAAGTGGGGAAAAGTATTCTCTTACGTCCCTAAAGCAGTTCTAGCGGGAATGTTGGCCGCCATAGGCATCATCATTGCGAGCAGCCAGCTACATGTTTTGGTCGGAAACCCCGTACCAAAGTCCTTTCTTAAAGGAATTGTAGAGTTTCCAGCAATGTTTTTAGCCTCTTTTGGAGGCGAAAGCCTAGTCTCGCCTGTTCTGATTTGCGGGCTGATAGCAATTGGGGTCCAGTTAGGCTGGAAAAAACTCGGAATATTTAAATCTATGCCGGCTGCTCTTCCAGCGGTTGGTATCGCGACTTTAGTCAGTTTATTTTTTGATATGCCTCGAGTTGAAATCACGGCGATTTTTTCCGGAATGTTTGGCTCTGTAACTACGTTCACCTCTTCTTTGTCTTTCGACAATGTCGTTTTGTATGCAGGGCCCGCACTTGTGATGGCAATTATTGCCAGTGCCGAAACACTATTAACCGCACGAGCTGTCGACGACATTGCTAACAATAAGGATGAGGCTGACCTAAACCAAGAGCTACTAGCACAAGGCCTTGGCAATGCTACCTCAGGGATATTAGGCGGTTTGCCCTTGACAGGTGTGATTGTCCGAAGCGGTGCAAACGTAACGTTCGGAGGAAAGACACGGATGTCGACGATCCTCCACGGCGTCTGGGTACTGGTTTTTGTAGGTATTGTTCCCTTTGTTTTAGAAGCAATTCCACTGACAGCTTTAGCAGCAATATTGATCGTGACCGGTTTTAAACTGCTAAATGCAGCTCAGGTGATTCAGCAATCACAGGTCCACGCTTCCTACGGCGTCATGTGGGTAGCAACCTGTATAGGCATCATCACGACAAAGCTTTTAACCGGACTTTTGATCGGCATCGCAGTTGCTACAACGATCTACCTGCTTGGAAAGGTTCCTTACGGCAACAAACAGGTGACTTCTAGAGCAAGATCATAGCAAATAGGTTTTACAACCAAACTAAAAAGAGCCACCGAAGTTTCCCTCGAAGTGGCTCTTTTTCTATCGAAATTTAGTTCATCAAGAAGAATCCTTTACAAGAACTTAACCTTCCCAGTTGGCATATCATAGACAGCACCAATGATTTTAATTGTTCCAGCTTTTTCCAAATCAGCTAGCACCTTGCTTTCGTTTCGAATGCGGGCAATATTAAACTTGACATTGGTATGGCAGACTTTGCTAACTACTTCATAGTCTTTAGAAGACAACTTCTTTTTTCCCATAGCCTTTTGAACTGCTTTTACAGCAGGCTTTATTTTCTTTAGAAGCTTTGTAATAAGCCCTAGTTTCACGTCATCGACAGCTGCTTTTACTGCTCCGCAGCTTTCATGCCCTAAAACCAAAACAAGCTTTACACCTGCTACTTTAGCCGCATATTCCATACTCGCTAAAATATCCGTATTAACAAAGTTTCCAGCTACCCTAGCTACAAAAATATCTCCAATGCCCTGATCAAAAACGTCTTCCACAGGAACCCGGCTGTCTACGCAAGACAGTATAACGGCTTTTGGGAACTGTCCCCTTACTGCTTTTCGAATCTGGGTTTTATGGTCTCTAACTGTCGACTCGTTTGCAGAAAAGCGTTTGTTGCCTTCTTTTAATCTTTTGACTACTTCATCTGGAGTTAACTTATCTTGTTGGGTTTTTGTAAGAACCCGCATATATCTTGGTGACTCGCCGGCATAACAAAGAGCAGAACTCAAAGTAAAAAAATACAGCAGCAGTTTAAGGTTCATAAGAAAATCTCCCAATTTCATAGATCAAGGCTAAAATTACCCCTAATATAATCGCATAAAAAAGAGATGAGCGCGCAGATCCGGCCAAAACACTGCCTATCAATAGATTCAGCAAAACCAGGCGCAGCCTTTTAAAGGCTATATTACGAATCTAGCGACAAAAAGGTGTCTTGTTTTCGAAGAGAGAGCAAAAGCCACATAGCTCCGACGACGGGGATGGCAGCAAAAAATACTAACTTGGCCTGAGCCGTTCCAACAATCAAATAAGGTAGTGTAAACGCAGTTCCCAAAGTATGTAAGAACAGGACTAGGCCGTAGCTCCACTTCTTTTTATAACCAATTAAGAATGCAATCAGTAAAGCAAGCCAAGCGATCCCAATCAAAGTGCTAAAAACACCTGGCAACGATTCAATGAGGTAGTACTTTTTGGCTATTCCGGCGGCTTTTTCTGGCGCTGTGAAACGCATTAAGACCCAGGGAAGTAAAAAATAAAAAGTAGTTAGCCTTGTAAAAAATAGTGGGTATTTTAAGTTTTGCATCCAATCCTCCGTGATTGCCACCTACAAGCTTATGGCAAAACCGAAGAATATACAAAACCGCTACCTGTACTGTCTTAAGAGGCGATCTCTTAGAACTGGTCTCCTAGGGAAGATCCTCTCAGGAGCATGCTTTAAGGTGTTTGCAGGTAGGACTTGCACGCCTGATGCAGTAGGCTGCGTAGAAACAACTGTAGGAACTACATGGACAGGTTGCTGAAAAACTACCTGCGTCCTCGGTAAAACAACAGTTGGAGGTTGGTTTAATATCTGTTCGGCCGGTGCCAGTATTTGGGATGCAGGAGTTTGGGAAATTGCTATTGGAAGGGTTGCTGGTTCGTCCGTACGGGCGTCAGGCAGTCTTGCATTCCAGATTCCAACCATAGGTTCAAAGGTCCCAACAAGGCTACTAGAATGTGCTTTTTTGGCTGCGCTGAACGAGTTCATAACAACGGGCTCGTTCAAATCACGGTTATTTTCTGTAAATATGTTTTCGTTTAAAAGCTGGGAATAAACAGCAACTGGTGTGAGTAAATTTCTAGTCAGCATATCAGATGCATCATTTAGTTCCGGCTGAAGAGTCTGTGGATTAACTGTGAACAGTTTATTAGCTTTTTGCAGCTCGCAAAGAGTCATAAGAGGTTTACGAAAAATATTAGTTGGATTTAGAAAAAGTAACTGCGGGAAATGAACTCTGTCATGAGTGCTATAGTCTTCAATTTGGCGCCCGGTATGTACCAGTCCATCATTATCCATATAGTCCAAAGATTGGGTCTTCTCACTCACAATATTTGTAAACATCATATAAGCGGCAGTTAACGGATCAAAACTTTCTTTACTTGTTTTCCAGCTGACTTTGACCGCGTGAGTTTCTTCTTCTATCTGAGTAATCGTATCTTTATCGGTAGAAAGAAGCTCACGGCAGCCTCTGCAGCCAAGCCAATAAATATCCATAAACAAAAGTTTTCCGTCATTAGCTGCCTTGGCTTTAGCTAAACCGTGAAGCAAATGCTCTACGCCAGCTGTTTGCTTTAACAGCTCATATTCAAGTATTTTAGGATTACTATTTTGACTTGGAAAAGTGCAGGCACTCAGAAGTTCAGTATCTATGTCTTGTTTTACCTGCACAAGCTCACCAGCAACTTTTTCTATACTAGACTTTTTAGCATCTGTTCTTTCCTCACTTCTGCTTAGAGAAGAGCTTGACTGTTGAGGAACAGACAAGACAGATGGAATCTTTTTCTTTTTTTCTTCTTTAGGGGGCTTGCAGCCCAAAAAGGAAATAGGGGCTAAAACGGTGATTAGAATTACAATAGTACTTCGCACAGGTGGACCTCAATACAACAGGAAAAACAACAGAAACAGCAGTCAACAAAAGTTAGGTCTAGGAAGGGACATCACGTCCGTACACCATAGATGCAACTCCAAAACCAGATTAAGGGCAGTATTATTAAATACTTAGTAATACCTCTGTGAAAAGAACTTGGACAAGAGGCTAAGAGTTTTACAATTTAGAACTCCAGAGGGTCTACTCGAATCAGTTTTAACCCGTGAACCACCACCCAAAGCCGGTCGTCGCAGTAAATCTGCAGGTCCGAGAGCAGCGAGGCATCGCCTACCTCTAAGCCTTCGTGCATGATGCACTCGACTCTAACCTTTGAATCCAAGCTGATGGTTATGCGACTATCAATCTGCAAGTCTTGAATTTTTGCAGGCACGCCAGGGCGAAAATCAGGGTGGTTCTTTGTGTAAACGATTGGGCCGCAAATATGAAAGGCCGCATCTAGCATGGTCGGGTGAATGAGAAAGTCTTCGGTCAGATCCTTCGGCAAGATCTTAAGAAGCCCGGCTCCTCTGTTTCCTGTAACCTCAACAGAGTGTAGCCTTGTAAACATAGGACCATATTGAATGGAAACTTTTTTGGTATAGGCGTAGATCTCTTTTCCAGATATTTTGAACTCCACCGAATCCAAGGCAAACGGAATAGGTCTGATAGCCTTTGCTCTACTTAAATCCGCTCTAAATATTTTTTTCACCTTGGACTGACCAGCTTCGCGCTGAAGAGATATTTCACAGCTTTGAGTTTCGCTGGAGTAGAGAAAATCAAGGTCTATAGATTTCTGACCTTCGGAGACATGGCACGGCCGCAGTACGTAGCCTTTGGTCAAACGAATAACGCTGTCGCTGCTTGCGTCATTAGAGTTTTCTGCACGCAGCGCTGCCTCTATAAAGGTCGCGCCAGGCACTATCACTTTATTTCCGACCTTATGCTCTTGAATGTATCCCGTGCAATCCAGCTGCATGAAAAACTCCATGAAAAAAAACTGACCAGCCCTTAAAATAACTATTGTCACATAATTCTGAGCGCTTAGGGTACCCCTGCAGATGGGTGGTTAAACTATACACAACAAGGGCATGGTATCGGTTCTGCTAAAGCCCAAGCCTGCCTTGACTCCCTGTCATAGGGGCACCAGTATTTCCTTTGCAATTTGCTGATAAATTTGTTGTTCTTATCTGCCTAAACCGCCTTAGGCGGTAACCGATGGTACGTGCCAGCGTGGCGAAATTGGTAGACGCAGTGGATTCAAAATCCACCGCCTTCACGGGTGTGCCGGTTCAAGTCCGGCCGCTGGTACCATTGGAAACAGAACATTCAAAACACTGTCTACTAACTCTAATCCGTTTGTCCCAGGCATTGCATGCTACTCCCTTTGCGTCTTTATCATCACAGTTTTCTATTTACGCTTGATTAAAAAACCATAGACTGCTAAAAAACCGCAGATATATAAATAATTAATTTTTTGAAGGGATTCATCATGAAAATGACACGGAATGTTATTGGCCTGGCTTTAGTTTTTTCTCTCTTAAGCGCAACCGCATTTGCAAGTAGTCACGAGACGCTTTTTGAAGGTATCAAAAACGACCCTAATTACTCAACGTTGGCTACGGCTTTAGAAGTGGCTGGGCTTGCTTCAGCATTAGACAATAGTGATTCGGAACTTACTGTTTTCACTCCAGACAACGATGTATTTAACGCGCTACCTTGTGGTGCAGTTGAAGCGCTTTTAGATGATACCCATCTTTTAAAGCAAATTCTTAAATTACATGTTAGCCCAAAAACTATTAAAACTGGCAATGGAGTTATGTTTCAAAAACAACTAAATGGTGGGCTTGTGAAATTAGAGTTTGGACCACATGGCGAACTGCAATACGTTAATGACGGGTCTATTATCGCAAAGGCTGATCTAGCTAACGGCCGCTCATACCGAATTGCGTTTATTCTTCTAACCAATGAGCTTGAAGGTCAGCTATTAGAAGCCGCACCTGATTTTTGCCACTAACCTTTAATTACCTTAACTAAAGAGATTAACGTGATTAAGGCATGCGGGTCTCTTTAGTTTTTCAAACCAACAGCGGGCAGGAAATTAGTATTTAACATCCAGATCATCGCCCGAAGGCTTTTTTCCGATGAAATACATGTAGTGTGCAAGGATAACGTTTTAGGAAATTGCCTTAAGATTTTTCCTTTGCCGCTGGCAAAAATAATTATTGATCCAGATGCTGCTCGAACCTCTTAATTTCAACTCTCCGTTTTTTAGCCACAGTTATAGTGCCCCAAGAAGTTTAAGCATTCCTATAGTGCTTTTTTATGGGTTAGAAAAACAGGGTCTTTTGGGCAAAAAAAATGTTCTTAGAGATATAAACGTGAAGCCTTTCCAAGCACCAGAGAATAGATTCTTCAAATAAGATTTAGAAGGTCCTGCTCTCTATCTACATCCCTGAGGCTTTGTTTTGAAGCCTGCAAAAAAGGCAAACATCGAAGCTTGTCTTTCAATAGTTTGTTGGTTTTCGAAAGACAGCAAAAGTCACTTTTTTGTAGGTAAAACGGCGGAGTCGTTTGCGCATCTATCCGGCTAACGACAGAGCCACCACTTGAAAGCATCTGCTCAAAATAACCATCCATAATGTACGGCATGTCGGCCAGGTGCACTAAAACACCAGACACGGAGTCCAGATCCAATTTCTGTAGAGCTAATTGCAAAGAATCCCAGGGCTCTGATTTATCGTCTGTTTGAACTGCGATGCTCCAGCCGGAGTCAAAATACGGTAAAAGCTCCCTATGGTATCTAGAGCTTACTGCGGCAACTTTGAACATCGCCCCAAGACCCTCCAGGCGCTGTGCAGCATGCTGCACAAGGGCTTTACCTCTAAGCTCAGCCAAAAGCTTATTGCTTCCAAACCGCCGAGCCACGCCTGCTGCGAGCAATATTACGGCAATGTTTTTCTGTCTATTCTTCACTTATTTTAAAACTTTCTTTTGTCCTTCAATCCTTTGATCTAAAAGCTTATCGGTTAGTAAAACACCTACAGTGCGATCAAACAAACTAGCAAAACTTTGAAACAAATAGATTCGCCCTAGTTTTTTTGGCAAGCCATACAAAAAAGAAGATCGGCAAAAAACAAAGAACAAGTAAGCGATAGCTAAAGGTCTTAAGCTAAGCCAAATCATTTTTGCATAGCTCGATGTCGAAAATACAAGAAAAACAATGCCAAGAAAAAATGAAAACAGTACGAAGGGCTGAAGCATGTCTTTTACTGCAAGTAAAAATATACTCTTATGATCACTTGATTTTTGACGACCTACTATTTTTTCATAGATCTCTTTTTTGTGCTTTGCAAAGCTTTTAAAAGAGTATCGCAATATCCTTTGTTCAAACAAGGGAACAAACACGCCGCAGATCAAAACAGAAAGCAGGGCTTTCACAGCCACAACAGTAGTCAGTACAAATATCAGCTCTTCACTACCTACCCCGAGCTTTGCTTGCATCTTATCGAGGTAAAAACTTCCAGCTTCGAACAAAGTGTCCCCAAAAAACAAGTAAAGCGTCAAAAAAGGCTGCACAAATGCCCACAACGATAGTAGGGCGCCACCAACTGCTGTCCCGACTGGGTTTTTGCCAAAAAGTCCAACTCCTCCGGAAAATAAAACACCTTGCATCCATATAGAAAGCATTGGGCCAAGCTTGTTACCTGCAGGTGACAAACTTTTTAAACAAGAAGATATCGAAGAAATGTAGAATGGCAACTTAACAGCGTCTAGCCGCGAACTGGCGCTTCTCGAAGCTAGGGTAAGAAAAGCAGCTTGGACCAGCGAAAGAAAATTCCCACCAAAAGGAACCTTAAGTCCGTGTAGCAAACTACCTGCAAAGATCTCTATCGAGGCTATAATAGCTGCAAGCACAGGAATACGCTCTGATGGTGGAACATTTTCAAGCGGAGAGCTTGTCTTTGATTTTCTTTTATATTCAGTTGAGTACACGCATCATCTCCGCAGCAACACTTAACGCGACAGCTTCTTCTCCTCTGCCCAAACCAGAAATACCCATAGGTCCTTTGACCCTACCCCAATCGTAGCTGCGATCACCCAATTCTTTTTTAGCCGATGCCACCAGCTCATCGCGTCGCCGGGCTGGCCCAAGAACTCCAATATAGTCGGCGGTCTCTTTGATAGCTGCAACTAAGCCCTGCAGATCATATTCAAAACTATGAGACATAAGAACATAGGCGCTAGAAAACTGCCCCCCCTGCCTAGCTGCAGGCATTACCTGCAACGCCTCTTTCAGTTGGTCTACAGGTATTTTTAGGCGCTTAGAAGGATGGGTTTTAAAGTTATCTACATGCGCCTGCCTGTAGTCCACAGCGATCCAAGCCCAGTGCATCGCATCCAAAATCTCTGCTAGCGGCACAACATCAGCACCTGCTCCCACAATCTTAACGAAAGGCAACTTTGTGCCTTGAAGAAATGAATCTTTAAAATCATCCCAGGAAGTCCCCTCGGCTACCCTCTCTACCCGAATACGTAGCAACCCTTGGCAACCAGTTCCACTGCCAAAAAACTTGTCTTCTTCGCTACGAGTATCAATATCAAAGCATGCACCTGGATCTGTCTCTAACGTCTTGCGTACGATTTCTTGTTCCAGGCAACCACCGGATAGCATGCCTACATGCGATCCTTCAGGGTTGACGAGTTTAAAACTACCTTTTTTCTTGTAGGTACTACCCTCTGTTGATTCAATGCGTGCGACAAGAAGCCGGGTAGAGCTGTGCTCTATAAAAAACTTCTTGAGCTCTAAATACCTATACAAATACTTACACCTTTGCATGCGCTTTAAGGCAAAAGCTTTTTGCCCCTGGGAAACCAACCCCTTTAACACCAATAAGCTAGGTAAGATCAGCTATGTAATTACTGCCGAAGAGATACTACCGAACAAAGTAAAAAGACTGAAAATATGATATAAAACACTAAAATTATTACCAAAATAAAGCCACAGCTTATCAGAAATTGGACATCTCTTGCCAGGATCCGATAGGAGACTATATAGGAAAAACAAGAAGGTAACAGAGCGACCCTATGAAAACGATCCAAGAACTTTTACAGTTTGCCGCGCATAAGAAGATACCTGCCGCGAGCTTTGATCTAACGACTACTAGGTTGTCGCTGATAGATGGTCAAAGTGTGAATGGTTTTGCTCTAAAAAACCCAGTGGACCTTAAGGAAAGTATCAGCCAAGTACTTGGTAGCAAGCACATGGTTTTTGGAAACTGGAAGGCTCAAAAACAGTCATTTAAGGGTCTAGGGGATGTGATTTTTGCCTGGGACGGCTCTGTTCTTAATTTCTTCATGCCACCTGAAGGAATGAAAGCCTTTAAGGTTTGGAAAGAACTTCTGGCAAGCCCTTCTAAAGCTAGCGCCCAAGAAGAAGAAAAAAGAGAAGAAGTAAATGCTTCCCCAGCCGAACAGACACAGCATAAAAAAATCGTTCCTATCAATGCAGCAGCGGCTACTGGGACTGGAATTGACTCAAGCTATGTTCATAAAAAAGAAGAACTAAACATAAGAGAAGAAGCCAGGTGGAATGGAACCCTGGACGGGCTTTTATACCTTTTGGTCAATGGCGGCGGAAGTGATCTGCATATAACTGCAGGGTTAGCTCCACTCTACAGAGTAGATGGTGAAATCCATAGCGTAGGTCTTCCAAAAATACCGGCCGAAAAACTCAAAGATATGCTCTATGCTGTAGCGCCAGAAGCCAACAGAAAAGAGTTCGAAGAAACAAACGATACTGACTTTGCATATGCTATTCCAGGCCTCGCAAGGTTTAGGGTAAACCTTTTTATGGACAGGCTTGGCCCAAGCTCAGTTATGCGTATTATCCCTGAAGTCATTCCATCGGCAGAGCAACTAGGTCTTCCGAAGACGATTCTTCAGTTTTTAAAGCTTTCAAAGGGGATTGTATTGGTTACAGGGCCTACTGGCTCGGGTAAATCAACCACACTTGCAGCTATGATCGATTGGATTAATGCAAACAAGCTAGATCACATTATTACGATCGAAGATCCTGTCGAATTTGTGCACCCGCAAAAAAAATGCCTGATAAACCAACGAGAAGTCGGCACACACACAGAAAGTTTTAGTAGAGCCCTTAGAGCGGCGCTTCGTGAAGATCCAGATATTGTCCTAGTAGGTGAGATGCGTGACCTTGAAACCGTCGGCATTGCACTTGAAACGGCCGAAACAGGTCACTTGGTTTTTGGAACCCTGCATACAAACACCGCTATATCTACAGTCGACCGTATTATTGACCAGTTTTCAGCAGAGCAGCAATCGCAGATTCGTATGATGCTTGCTGAGTCCCTCAAGGGTGTAGTCACGCAGACGTTATGTAAAAAAATAGGCGGTGGCCGAGTAGCCGCCTTTGAAATCCTTGTAGTCGACTCAGCCGTAAGCGCTATGATTCGATCTGGTAAATCTCATATGATTGAAAACCATATGCAAACCCAGAAAAAAGCTGGCAACAGGCTTATGAATGACTCCTTAACAAAGCTAGTTGAACAAGGTCTTATTACTGCCGAACAAGCAGTTTCAAAGTCAGTAGAACAAAAAGAGTTGGCCGAGCACCTACAGTCTTTAGGCTACGAGGTTGAATTCAAAGAAGAATTTGCAGCTTAACTTGATAAACCTTGTTCTATAGCGGAAATCAGGTTTGGCGTAATCTCTTCGGCCAACCTAACCACACCCGCAAAACCATCACCAGAGCCATAATAAGGGTCGGGTACGCCTCGAGGCGTTTTCTTAGGGTGAAACTCTGTATAAAGCATCACTTTAGCTGCGTCTATACCATCCCTGGCCATTTGCTTTAGGTTCTCAACGTTGGAGACATCCATTCCGAGAATCCAATCAAACTCGTCAAAATCACAGGTAGGATCAAAGCCTCGGCTGATGGATTTAACGGCGTAGCCACGCGCTGTACACGCTTCAATCATACGCTCATCAGCAGGCTTGCCTCCATGAAAAGAGCTGGTGCCAGCAGAATCTACAACCCACGCCTTGTGCAAGTTCTTAGCTTTTATAGCTGCAAGAAAAATCGCTTCAGCAGCAGGGCTCCGGCAAATATTACCCAAACATACGAACAAAACGCGTGCGACCTTATTTTCAGCTTCGTTCATTTTTACTACCTCCTGCTTAAGACCAATGTTAACATACCCCGAATATCCAAAATTAGGATGAAACGGCTTTGGGAGAGAGTAAACCATGAAAGATCAAGGAATTTTAATTGGCCAAGCAACAGACAATGAAAAGGTCTACCTCAATTTAAAAATGGCCAACCGTCATGGGCTCATAGCTGGGGCAACAGGAACCGGCAAGACAGTCACTTTACAGGTACTGGCAGAGCAGTTTGCAGCGGCCGGAGTACCCGTGTTTACGGCAGACGTAAAAGGAGATCTCTCTGGACTGGCCGCAGCCGGCAAAGACCATCCAAAAGTAAAAGAGCGCACCAACAAAATGGGCCTAGATGATTTTCAGTTTAAAGCTGCCTCTGTCGTTTTTTGGGATCTGTTTGCAGAAAATGGACATCCTATTAGGACCACCATCGAAGATATGGGCTCACAGCTTCTAGCCCGTCTTTTTGACTGCTCAGACGCACAAGAAGGAATTTTAACTCTAGCCTTTAAAATAGCCAAAGAAAAACAGATGCCGCTTTTGGATATTTCAGACCTCAGGTCCATGCTGCAATTTTTAACTGAATCCAAAGACGAGCTTCAAGCTGAATACGGAACGATTAACAAAGGATCTGTAGGGGCTTTGCTAAGAGACGTCTTGACTCTTGAAGAAGCCGGTGCCAAAAACTTTTTTGGCGAACCCGCGCTCAACGTAAAAGACTGGCTAAAAAAATCTCCTGATGGAAGTGGGTTGGTTCACGTGTTGGATGGACGCAAGCTCATTCAAGACTCACGCCTCTACTCTATCTTTTTGCTTTGGCTCATGAGTGAGCTTTTTGAAGAGCTTCCAGAGGTCGGCGACATGGATAAACCCAAACTCGTATTCTTCTTTGACGAAGCACACCTTTTATTCAAAGACACGCCAAAGTTGCTGCTAGAAAAAATTGAAATGGTTGTAAAGCTGGTTCGCTCTAAAGGCGTAGGGATCTATTTTGTTACTCAAAACCCAGCAGATATACCTGACGGGGTACTCAGCCAGCTTGGAAACAAGATTCAACACGCATTAAGAGCTTTTACAGAAAAAGATCAAAAAGCGATCCGTGCAGCTGCAAAAAGCTTTCGAATAAACCCAAACCTTGACATTGCAAAGACACTGACAACTCTTGGCGTCGGGGAGTCACTAGTATCGGTACTTGACGAAAAGGGAACCCCAACAGAAACAAAAGAGGTTCTGAACGCACCGCCCATGTCTCAGATTGGCCCTCTATCAGCTGAAGCGAAAACTGCGATGATCGAAAGCTCGCTGTTCGGAACAATTTATGGAAAAACAGTCGATAGAGAGTCCGCACATGAAATGATTCTAAAACGCCGGGAAGAGCGCAGCAAAGAAGAAGAAAAAGAAGAAAAGAAAAGCTCTGGCGGCCTCTCAAATATATTTGGTACAAGAGGACCGCGAGGCGGAAGAAAACGCCAAGGTTTAATGGAATACACTGTCAAAGCTATCATCCGCGGTTTTTCTAGCCGGCTAATGACGCAGATATTCAAGGCCTTTTTGAAGCGTTAAATAAACATTTGTACGATTGTTTCTCAGGAATAACCCCGCGAACACCACCCGCGGGGTTTTGCATATCACCTGCTCGCCGTGGAATAAGGTGCACATGGCAATGAAAAATGGTCTGGCCGGCATCTTCACCGCAGTTTGCACCAATATTAAAACCTGTGATTGTCTTGTCTTGGGCCAAAAGCAAATCTTTCAGCGAGTGCAGCAGCTCCTGTAGGTCTATCTGCTCTTCTTTGCTTAATGAAAAATAGTCGAGGCAATGCCTCCTGGGAACAACCAAGCAGTGAGTCTTTGTAACTGGGTATCTATCGTAAAAAGCAAGCATCGTCTTGTTTTCCATGATCAATGACTCGGAAGAGATTTGACAGAATACGCACTTAACTTGCACCACTACACCTCACAAGCTGCTTTTCTGTCGCAACCCATTCCATAAAGATATCGGTTTCGTCTACGGGCCACGTTGCTACATCCAAAAAGGAATCGTCTGGCAACAGTGCAAACTTTAAAACTTGGGGGTTAGCACCGAAAAACCTGTCGTAAAACCCACCGCCGTAACCTAGGCGGTTGCCTGCTCGATCCACGGCTAGAGCGGGTACTAGGGCAACAGTGCTTAGATTTGGAGTCCACTGTGTCGCCTTGGCAGGTTCAGGCTCTGCAATGCCCCATTTGTTTACTACAGTACGGTCTCCTTGCCTAAAGGACCAGAAAGACATTTTATGATCCTTCTCTACCCTCGGCAAGAAAACAGATATTTTTTGGTTTTTTTTTGTAGCAAGAAGATGAAACAAGGACTCTAAAAGGGGTAGCTCAGAGCCATAGGGAGCATAACAGAGAATCTGACCTGCCGAGGCCCAAAGATCTACGGAATGCTCGAGTGCTGAAAGAGCTATATTTTTTCGAGTTTGACTAGATAGCCCATCTCTTTTTTGTAGAAGATTCTTTCTTACTGTTTTTTTCACATAAGACATAAAAAGCCCAGAAGGTTATTCTGGGCTAGTATACTCAGTTTGTTTGAGTTTAACTATCTAATAGCTTTTTTATTGAACGGTTACTGGCATTGGGTTTGTGTATTCCATTCGTCCAGACTGCTCAGAAAAAGCGCCGACGCGCATCTGATAGCTACCTGGCTGAATACCGTTTAGAGCCACTTGAGTTGACTGGCTATGAATACGGTAATCGGGAATTCCCCAGTTTTGCGAAGAGCTAAATTCGACTCTGTAGTAGGCTACACCTGTAGTTCCTTGGATTTGGACAGCGCCACCGTTACCAGCAACAGTTTGTCCAGCTCCAGGGCTGACCACAGATACTTGTTTGCGAATTGGCGCATCCACGTTGAAGCTTCTAACTTCGCCGTTGCCAGCTTGCCAATACCAAGTTCCAGGCATTGGACCGTGAAATGCATAGCTTCCGCCTTTTGCAGACCTATCCAAAGGACTCATATTTGCATTACGTGAAAACTTAACCGCTCCGCTGCCGCCCCAAGTAAAGTAAACCGGAGTTGCTTCGTTGTAACCCATTGTATGTCCGTTTGGAGGACCATCAACCTGGCCTGGACCCAAAGTACTAGGGTCTGCAGGAGCAGGAAGCTGCTGATAAACTGGTTGCTGGACAACCGGCTGTGCAATTGGCTGCTGGGCTATAGGCGCTTGCTGGGCGAACGGGTCGTTAGCAATTGGCTGATCTAAAGCTGGAGAGGTTGTATCTAGGCCAACCGGTTCTGGCATTGCTACGGGCTCTTGAGTTGCTACAACTGGTGGCTCGTAAGCTTTTGGCATTGGTCGTTCCGTAACTGGCTGACGCGGAATTGGGTACGAGGTTGTACCTCCAAACTGCTGCCATACATAGTAACCACCAATGGCAAGTGCAACAAGAATCAAGCCGAAGACCAAAAAGTAGCTTACTTTTTTTTCACGACCGAAACCACCTTCCCGAAAAATCTGAGAAGCTGCTGCATCCGTATTAGTCGTTCCGAAGTTACTTGTGAACTCACCTCTAAGGTCCGCAGTAAACGGATTAGAGTGCGGCGCAGCGTGCGACGGGAACGTACTATTGTCGTTCATGTTAGGTGACTGGTTGTTTTGCGTCTGTGACATATCAAACCCCAAATAAGGAAATCTATCCAAGTGAGAAATCATTCTCGTGGAATACTGCTCGGGCCGTTTTCAAATATGGTAAAGAAAAAAACACGACCTGACTTAGATTCTAAGCTTATATGGTTTAAAAACGAGTCTGGCTCAGGGAACTACTTACCTAGTGGCAGCAGTAAAAGCGGGTCCTCGGACCAAAGAATCTCAATTTCAATAATAAAAACAACTGCCTGGAGGCCTCCAAAAAACGCCGGCTGACGAAGATAATCTTTCCAAGTCGTTACTACAGGGAGCCCCCATGAATCAATCTTAGCCCGATGACTGGAGTTCATCTTTGCGTGATCTTGCAAAAATAGCTTTTGAGCTGGCCAGCTATAACCGGCAGTATGTAGCGTCTCAGCCACTTGCGCGTTGTTTCCAAGAGCGCACGCCAAAGTATAGCTAGACTGCTTAGGCAAATCCTGCCCCCCACTTAGACCGTCCAAAGGGGTAGAAACTCTGCTTACTTTTTTAAGGCAATGAATTTGCTTTAGATCACCCAATGCCTCAACAGAAACCTCTGGATTCACCTTCCGGCCATTAAAAGTATCACTGGAATCATGCATCCAAAAAATCGCTGATGCTCTCTTGAGGGCCGTCTGCGATTCACGGTTCAAGCCGAGAGGAAACAACGAAAAGTTTTTTTGGGAAACTGGTAAAACCACAACATCAAAATCTCGATGCAGCCACCTGTGCTGGAAGCCATCGTCTACCAACAGGCAGTCTATACTTGGCAATGAGCTCTGCAGATAATCCGAGGCTACCCGAAACCTACTAGCCCCTACCAAAAGAGGTGTTGATGGCAAAAGGCGCCTATACAAAGCTGCCTCATCCCCCAAAAAAAGCTCCTTTACGGCACCAGCTGGCGCGCCCGAAGCAAAAGTTTCGCGTTCTGTAACATGAACCCCTGCCTTAGGAACATCCCCTTTATACCCTCTGAGTGAGACCGCGGGCCTTCTACCTTCTACTAAAAGCTTTTGGGCCAAACTACGCACAATAGGCGTCTTGCCTACGCCGCCCATAGCTATATTCCCAATAGAGAAGACAGGAACCTTTAGTTTTCGAGCTTTTAAAAAAGCGGTATCAAACAAGTAATTACGAACCGCAACCACAAACCGAAAGCAAAGAGAAAAAGGAAGCAGCAAGATATGTACTAGCATGGGTGATACCGTTCATGCAGCTGCGCCAAGGAGATAGGACGTATATTTTTTGTTGTAACTTCCCAGATCGCGTGATCCTCCCGCAAAACTTCAAACCGGTGCGTTGAAAGGACAATAGCTCTTCCACTAGCAATCTCTGATTCAAGCAAAGAGAAAACCCACTTCTCTAAATCAGGATCTAATGAAGCAAACGGCTCATCTAAAACCAACACGGGCCTTTGGAAAAACATTCCCCTAAGAAAAGAGACAATGTAACGCTGCCCGCCGGAAAGGCCCTCTACAGAGCGTTCCCACTTTAACCAGGTGGGCCTGAAGGGCAAAGCATTGAAACGTTTGCGGCAAAAACTTTGTTGTTCATTTCCTAGTCCGTTTTCTAGGTCACCTTCTATACCAGCGACTAAACCATACTCCAAATTTTCACCTATAGTGCCATCAAACAAAAAAGGCCTTTGCGCGACGTAAGCAAACCTAGATTCATGCCCTGCCGCAAAAGAACACGAGCCCAACCCTACAAGTTGGGTAAGAAAAGAGGTTTTACCTGACCCAGACTGCCCGACCAAAACAAACATTTTTGAAGCCATGAAATCCCACTGTGGGCTAGAAACCGTTCGCCCTCCCACAGGAAAATCAAAAGCTTCCACTCTGCAGGAAAGTTCTTTGTTTAATTCTTTTTTAACAACATTGTCTGCTTTGTTATGGTGGCCTGCTAGCAGGACGCCCCACTTTTCTTGCATTACTCCGTAGATTTCAAACAGACTGGCACCGTTTTGACCTAAACTTCGGATAGGTTTCAATGCAGCCGCAAATGCTCCGACACCCGACAAAAATGAAGCAGAGCTAAGAGTAACAGCCTCATTCCAGAAAAAATAACAAAGCAATGAGATCATCAAAACCACTGAAAACTCTAAGGCAGGCCCCATTAAGGTGGTAACCCATAAGATTCTGCGCCTCTCCAGATAAAATCCTTCACTTTCACTTAAAAGAGCTTTGGATTCAGACTTATCCACTTTTTCTGCCCGCACGTAAACATATCTCTCACTAAAATTTTGAGCTAAATGAACCATCCTAGCTATGTACTTTTGATACCTATGAGCATGGGTTGAAAGCATCCACCCAGACCCAAAAAATATTAGTGCAAGCAGAAAAACATAAATAGAAATGATGTGAATCACAGAAAACAAAGAAAAAACTACAACAAATGCACAGCCGAGCAAGGCAGCAGCATCTTTTGACAAGCCTTGAACCAAGGCTAAAATCCGTCCCTTTAGGTAGTCCACTTCGTGCATCATTAAACTTGTCCACTCTGACGGCACCTTTGCCTGGATCTCCTCTGTAGGCAATGACACGACTCGCTCAAACAACCACAATCGAATCTCCTGAACAAACCCGATAAACAACCTGCTCTGGGTGTATTTATAGTAGTACTGACAAAATGCAGAAAAAAGCTTAGCGGTCACTAACAAAAGTGGCAAGCCAACCGCTAAATGCAGTGGATTTAGGTCTAAAACAAACTGCGTGAATCGGTCCATAAAACTAACTCCAGACAAGGTGGATTTAGCGCCAAAAAACAAAGTTAAAAAAGGACCCAAGAGAAAAAGAAGAAAAGCGTGAAAAAAAGAAACCACTAGCATACAGCCAAAGGATAGCCCGACTAACCTATAGTTCTTTTTTAAATAAGATAAAATCAACTTCTGCAGAGACATCTATACTAGCTCTAAAACTTCGTTTCGACATTTAGCGTAGTCCATAGGTGTAAAGCATTCAACCAAACTCTCGTAACCCTTCTGATCCATTGGACTAGAAAACAATGAAGCTGATACGCTGTGCACGTCAAGCTGTTGCAGGTGCTCATCCAACAGCGGCCTAGATAAAGCCAAGTTAGGTAAACTCACATAAGGAATTTGAACAAGTGCTTTTGCAACCCTATAAGTAAGGTCATCGAGTTTGTAGATAACCACTGTTTTTTTCTGAAGAAGAGCAGACTCCAAAGCGACCGTCCCTGAAGAAACCAAGCAGGCTTCAGCCAGCGCCATAACCTTCAAAGAGTCTCCCTTTACAAAGCTAACCGGTCCATACGAAGCAATCACGGAAAACTTGTGCTTGTCTAAACCAAGCTTGCACTGATCGTCAGAAATACCTTTAAGCGCGCTTAAAGATTCTGAGAATTTTTTTTGAAGATAACCCCATTCCAAGTTGTCCGAGACAGGGATGACCCATTTTGTTTTTCGCGCTGCGTTCTCTCGCAAGAACTTCGCAAAAAAAGGCAGGAAGAAACTCCACTCGCTAAGCCTGCTGCCAGGAAGCGCGGCGTACCATTTAGCGTTATTTTTTTCTTCTCGCCCTTTTTCTTGCAGAGCAATTTCTTGCAGGACTTCACCTACCCGGTCAACCACGGGGCAACCTACGTATTTATACTTAACTCCGTGATCTTCAAAGAACTTGCGTTCAAAAGGCAGAATACCGAGCACTTTTGCAAAGTCTCGCCTGAGACGCTTAACCCTCGAAGCGCCCCAAGCCCATAGCTTTGGAGCTACCAGCTGTACGATTGGGATGTTTAGGCCGCGCAATCGTTCGGCCAGCTGAAAATGTAGCCCAGGAGCATCGACAAGTACGACAACGTCAGGATCAATACGCTCAATCTCGGCAATAAGCTGAGAGTACCGACCAACTATCTTGGGGATTTTTTGAACCACATCAGACACACCAAAAGCTTGAAATGACTCCATGCTCTCTACAGCTGTGCAGCCTTGCTCGATCATTTTAGGACCGCATACTCCGAAACAGATCGCTTCCGAGCCTAAAGCACGAATCACTCCGGCAGCGATAAGATCGCCCGATTTTTCGCCCACAGAGAAAAAAACCTTAGGACGCTTCATTAGCTTTCCAAAGGTGGTCTACAAATACCTCGTGTAGATTTTTCTAGAAAAGTTACAAACTGTTTTCCAATATCTGGAAACTCAGCCATCTCTTGAATTTTTTCTACAGCTTTATCTTTTCTCAGCCCTGAATCAAATATAGTTCTAAATATCAGCTTTAAGTGCGCTATTTCTTCACGCCCCAAAGAACTTCTCTTAAGCCCTATTACGTTCAAACCTTTGATCTTCGCCCTATCACCATGAACCATGCAATAGGGAGGTACGTCTTGAGCGACCATAGCCCCGCCTCCAGCCATAACAAGCTTCCCAATACGGACATGCTGATGCACACCGACCATACCACCCAGAACGGCTCCGTCGTCTATTTTTACGTGCCCAGCCAGGTTAACCCCGTTGGCTATAATGCATTTGTTACCAATAACGCAGTCGTGCGCTACATGGGTTCGAACCATTAAAAGGTTATCGTCACCTATGATTGTCTTTGAATCATCTTGCACTGTACCGACGTTAATATTGCAATATTCTCGGATAGAATTTCTTTTTCCTATGACAAGCTCGGTAGACTCGCCCGCATATTTAAGATCTTGCGGCTCCGTTCCCAGGGTGGCAAAAGGGTAAACTCTAGTCTCTTCGCCGATCGTAGTGCAGCCTTCAATGTAAACGTGGCTGTCAATCCTAGCGCCACGTTTTATATGAACTTTTGGACCAATAACTGAAAACGCACCAACCTCGACACCATCTTCTATAGTCGCGTCTTCATGTACTTGTGCCAATGGTGATATCTTACTACCCATAAAAACCTAACCCAACTTGGCAGAAAACTCTGCCGTACAAGCCACCTCGCCATCGACTGTGGCAACCCCGGAAAACCAGTAAAACCCGCCTTTATCACGCAAGTAATCTACTTCGTATTTTAACACTTTCCCCGGGAACACAGGCGAGCGAAACCTAGCCTTACTAACCCCAACCAAGCGGCAGGGAACACCTGTTTCTTTGGCAGAATAAATCATGATGGCTGCTACTTGCGCCAAACCTTCTATCTGGTGCACACCAGGGAGTACGGGCGAGCCAGGAAAGTGACCAAGAAATACTGGGTCATCTTCGAGTATGTCGCGTTCTGCAACTACCTTCTTCATGGGAATGCATTCTGTCACTCTATCAACAAACCGCATCGGAGAACGATGCGGTATGAGGTTTTCAATTTCTTGTGTATTCATATTTATTTTTTATTTTTCGCTAGCTTAACTTTAGTCTTGTCGTAAATCTTTATAACCTTTGAGGTTAGATCCACATAATCTTTTGCATACATCAAGCCAGCATTGCTTGTTTCAAAAACAGCATCTAAACTTTCCTTGGCAGCCATTTGCTCTACTAGGATTGTGACTTTTTGCGCAATTTTATCTGTCGCCTTAGCTTCTTGCTTTTTGATCTCAACAAGCATTTTTCTCTCGCCTTGCTGAAGCTCCCGAAGTTTAGTTTGAAAGGCTTGAGCCTTCTTTTTTAGAACAGACTCACTCATAAGGGCGATCTTTTCTTTATTCTGCAGCTCTTTTCCTAATGTTTCTACCTGAGCTTTTAGCTTCTCAAGCTTCTTACCTTTTTGCTTCGCTTGTCTTTCAAGTTTAGAACGCTCCGCCTTACCTTCGCCAACGTTAAGAATCACTTTTTGCATATCAATGATTCCAATTTTCGCAGCAAAACTAACACTGGATAGAGATAGTAATAAGGTCGCAACGATTGCTTTGATTATATTAGACATAGGTTCGTTTTCCTCCACATTCAAACGAGTGGCCAACACTACCATGCTGGCTATTTAGCTTCTATGAGTAACCATAACCTGCTGCAATAAAAGGCTTTTTATTGCCCAAGACTGGCTGCTAACCTAGTAGCCCAAGAAGAAAATAAACTCTGGCTTACTACTCAGCTTCCCGTCTACCCACGGGTATGCCCACTCAAACCGAAAAGGGGCAATAGGCGTGATCCACCGGAAGCCAAACCCAATATCCTTTTCCAAATTATCAAATGAAAGCCCACTACCATCATCAAAAGCCTGGCCAACGTCGCCAAACAAAACAGCTTTAAGCCCAGCTTCGGGGATGAGTGGAAAATAATACTCAAGAGTGTAGACCATCTTCTTATTCCCACCGCGGTTATAGGGAACAGCATCTTCGCCCGACTCAAGCACCAACTGTTCTGTAGGGCCTAAACTTTGAAAGGGGAATCCACGTAAATCATTGAACCCACCAAGCCTGTAGCGCTCATAAAACGGAACCTGAGAACTACTGGTTTTATAAACAAATGAAAAATTTGAGTGAAACCTAAAGTAAGTCCTGTAGTTTTCTGCAAAATCAATTGGAAAGTAGTAGTCAATATCTAGAGCTGTTTCACCAAAATCATCGATCCCCCCTAGGATCGACCCACTGACTTTTTGAGATAAAGTTATGTTTGACCCTGAGCTTGGATCGATGAAGTTGTTTGTTGCGTTCCTGCTAAAAGACAGAGTCAAGCTAGAGCTTAGCCCTTGTTTTAAAAACTGCTCGCCCAAATTGAAGGGAGAGTCTGTTTCTACATCTTCAATTCTATAGGTCAACGCAGATCGAACCTTTTCTACGACTTTCCTGCCAACTGTGATGCTTCCGCCGACTCGCTTCTCTGTGACGTCCACTTCAGTGCTAACCGCTGCTTGCACGCCTACAAAAGGCGTCCCCAACAAAGGCTTAACTTCACTATCAAGAAAAACTTTTCCTCCAAGCGACCAATCTGAGTCTTTAAACCTCGGCTCGTAAAGCTCACCGCTAATAGAAAAATTATCGCCACGATTCCAACGTCCGGCAATGGCAGTCTTCCAACCCTTACCTGATTGGTTTTTTTCTTCGTATCGGCCCTGTCCGAAGAACCGACTTTCGCTCGTGTTGTTGCTAGGGGTAAACCCAAGAGCGGCCTGCAGTTGCCCGGTAGGTTTTTCTTTGACACGTATCTTTAGGTCCAAACTATCGTTTCGTTTTTCACTTTTTTCACGAATAACCTGGACTTGCTCAAAAAAACCAAGCCTTTCGATATCGGCTTTAGCCTTTGTTAGCCTAGTACCCTGGTAAAGCTCGCCTTCACTAAACTGAAGTTCGCGCCTTATGACGTTGTCGCGTGTTTTAGTGTTGCCCGTAATTGAAATCTCGCCGATGTATACTTTTCGACCTTTAGATATCCTTATATCTAAGTCTACGGTTTGCTCTTCATCGTTAAAATCTGGGATCGGAGCAACATCTGCAAACGCAAAACCTAGGTTTCCATACTCATCTACAATCTTTTCAATGTCTTTTGAAAACTTCGAGTAATTAAAGACGTCTCCGGTATTAAGCTCTCTAGCATCTTCAAGCTCCTCAGAAGAGAGTAAGGAAGCGCCTGAATAACCAATTTTCCCTATTCGATACTGCTTACCTTCTTCCACGTTGTAGGTAACATGAACAAAGTCCTTACTAGCATCCAAGGTTACAGATGGTTTGCCTGTTTGAACTTTTGCATAGCCCTTGTTTTTATAAAACAAAGAAATGAACTCATTGTCACGCTGAACAATCGCATCTTGGAAAATAGCCCTTGGGCTTAACTTCGACATCCTGGTAACTGGACGCGACAAAAACCCTTCCATTATCTGGCCATCTGAAAAAGACTGATTCCCATGAATCTCAATAGAACCGACTTGGACTTTTTTACCCTCACGAACAAAAAACTTTAGGCGAACCTTGCCTTTTTCTATCTCCTCAAGCTCATACTTGACCTTCGCTAAGAAAAAGCCTTTTTTGGCGTACTCTTCTTCGATCAACCGAACATCAGAGGCGAGAACAGCTGTATCCACAACTCTGTAGCGCTCTGTGCTTATTTTTTTCTCGACATCTGCTTCGCTGACTTCGTTAAAACCAGAAAAAGCAATTTCAACTACAGAAGGCTTTTCGGAAACAGCCACAATTAGAGTTGTGCCGCTCGAGTAAACATTTATATTTGTAAAAACGCCTAGATCAAACAATGTCCGGATGTCTTGCGCCACGACTTCTTTGCTCATCGGCGTGCCTGGCTGAGACTGCATAAGCTTTAAAATTGCACGTGATTCAACCTTGCGGTTGCCCTCAACCTTTACCCTGGAGATCTTAAAGGCAAACGCTTGTGTTGCTATAATAAAGGAAAGAGCTATCAGTTTTATTGTTAGCTTCATACTAGTTAAACCATCCCATCTGAATTCACTATGCGGCCATCTTCCATTCGGATCTGGCTTGGCAAACGTGCAGCTAAGTCCGAATCATGGGTCACCATGACCAGGCCAATTTTAAACGCTTCTACTATAGAAAAAAATAAGTTCTGTACTTCTAGGCTAGTACGCTCATCCAAATTACCTGTAGGCTCATCTGCAAACAAAATACTTGGCCGCATTACCATAGCCCTAGCCACGGCAACCCGCTGCTGCTCGCCGCCACTCATCTCTGAAGGGCGGTGATTCACTCTATGACCTAGGCCTACTTTATCCAGCAAAAAACCTGCCCGGTCAGACACTTCTTTTTTGGATAGCCCAGCTATCAGCCCTGGCATTTGTACATTTTCCAAAGCAGAAAACTCCGGGAGCAAATTATTCATTTGAAAAACGATCCCTACACGTTGACCGCGTATTTTTGCTATCTCACTGTCTGACATTTCCGTTAAGTTTTTGCCGTTGAAAGACACTTTACCTGTACTAGGCTTTTCTAAGCTAGAAAGCAGATGCAGCAGAGTGCTTTTTCCAGACCCAGACTTTCCAACGATAGCCGTGCAAGTTCTATTGGTGACCGTAAGGCTTACGCCACGTACCGCCGTAACTTTATGACCGTGAATCTCGTAGACCTTCGATGCTTCTTGCATTGATATTTTAAAAGAATCCACTTTAGTTTCAGCAGGGTTGTCTCGGGTTGACTGCATTTTGAGAATCACATCTCCAGCCGCGCGAGTTCAAACATCAGTTCATTACACGCAAACCATCTACAGGATCGAGCCTAGATGACTGCGCGGCGGGCAACACCGCGGCAATAAAGGACATTGCCCAAGCTCCGCAACATATCACTAGATATTCAAGGGGCAAAAACTTTACGGGCAGGTTGAATACGTCCAGCCCACTAGAAGCTGTAGTTCCGCCATTCTGCCAATAAATTAAGCAGATAGTCCAGCCAATGCTCGCACCCAAAAAAACACCTACAGCCCCCAAAATACCGCCTTTCCACAAGAAAAGACCTAACACCCCGGACTGAGTCATCCCCATAGCGCGGTAGATAGCAACCTGCCTCCTCTTTTTGAAACTACTCATAATAAGAGAGCCGCAAATGGAAAATGCTGCAACAATAACCACCAGGAACAACAAAAATGCCATTACGTACTTTTCAAGCGTGAGAGCAAAAAGAATGGAACTGTTTTTTTCCTTCCACGTTTCAACCCTAAAGCCATTGGATTCTGAAAAAAAACTAGAGTCCCAACTCATTTTAAAAGGGTTGGATGTTTTAAATGCCACCCCAGAAACAATCTGAAAAGGGTCTAGTTGTGGGTCATAGCCAGGAAGAAACTTTCTTCCTTCTTCGATGGACACCACAGCTAAATACGGGTCTATACCCGAAGCGCCATCGGGTTCAAAAAAAACTCCTTCTACAACAAAATCTTTTAGAAGCTCACCGCTACCGAGCAGTTGGTTTGCGCCAAAATCCGGATTTAAAAGAGATACCCTATCGCCGGGTTTAACCACAATTGTTTGAGCCAACCGAGAGCTTAAAAGAATCCCTGGAGTTTTTCTTGCAGACATTCTTTCTTGGAGCGGAGCACTTATGGGTTCTTGTCCTCCAAATAAGTCTTCATAAAAAGGCCAAGGCCAAGCTTTATGCTTATCCAGAGGTAGTCCATATAGCTTTGCGCTAAAACTTTTTTTTGCTGAACGAATTACTAAGTCGCTTTGCACAAACTCCGTATAAGATGAAGCATTTGAGATGCTAGCCTGAATCTTGTCTAAAGAGTGTTCTGCTAAGGCAAACCCTGAACCCTGAACTGTAGAAAGGACCTCTAAGTGAGGTGCTGTTTCAATCATACTTTGCCGGTGTTGTTCGGCAAACCCTGCCATCACCGACATCACGACGATCATTGCCGCCACCCCTAAGGCAATACCGGCAACTGACATAACCACCATAAAGCGAATCCCATGCCCTTTTGCTGCCAAAAACTCTCGCCAAGCGATCCAGACAATGGAGGTGTTTTTCATATGAAGATCTTCCTTTGAAGGTAATAAGGAGATTCTAGCTTAATCTGTAAGCCACTACAATTTTGGAGTAAAAGAGGGGTTTTTAAAAAGGAGCTAAAGTATTTTTGGAATTGGTCGAAGAAGGTAGAAGTCTTTGTTTTCACCGCTTTTAAGACTAATTTTTTGTAGAAAACAAAGGTCCAACCAGTTTATCGCATCGAAGCCTAAATTAGAGGAAGGCAATAGGTGCACGCTCAAGAAGTTCTTTTCCTGAACTAGCCCCACACCTGCCTAGCAAAGCCGCTACGGCCACTTTTGTAAGACCAGAGTCTCATTGACTCTGGTCTCCGCACTTTAAGTTGTTTTTTGAAATCAAGACACCTTTTGACGCTTCCAAAGCGTTAAGACCTCGCCCAGGATACGCTTTCTTGCAGTTCTGACCTGAGCCAGCTTATAGCTTGAGTGAGAAGCCTCTCCATGCCGAGAGTTCTGGTAACTTTCCCGATCTAAAACCTGTACCTCGAAAGGGAAAAAGTTAGTATTTTTTTCTTCATTTTGAAGTGTTTTAGGCAAATTTTTAACCTTTATAAGCTCTTCAAGAAAATTAGCTGCCTGTGATCCTGGCCTTAAATGCTTTCCAGCTCCCTGAAACAAATCGTCTTCCATACAAGAATTTGAGTCCAATAATAGCTGCCTACAGGTAAGCTGAATAGACCGGTACTCTTGTGAAGAGTGCTTGTTTTCACTTAAAACCACCTCCGGCTTCAAAGAGGATACCTGAGACATTTTTTCTTCTAACTTTTCCAGGGAAACCCTATTCCCATTAAGCTCTAAGCCGCTGTGATCCAGAAATATCCTAAACTGATCCAAATCAACCAAAGAGTTGCGGGACCTGGCAGGGATAATGTTTGCAAAAGAAAGGACGTGAAGCTCTGTTAAATACTGAACCGCTCGAATAGCGTCACTAAAATTGTCTGTAACAATCCGCAACCCTATCAGATCATAAACTGTTTCAGCTACGTTAGCAGGTTTATGTAAAAGCTTAAGAAAAACAGAACTTCTTTTTTTTGGTGGCTTCCAGTCCAGCCTTCTTAGCAAGACAGACTGATGATCTTTCTTCAAAACAACCGTTCCATCACGGTTATATTTAATGTGTTTTTCAAATCTCTTTTTAAGCTGTTCTGTAGCAGCATGAAGATCGATGCGCCGCCAAATTGCATCTAAATGTGCTGCAGTGTGCATAATCCGAAGAAGGGCGCACGACCAAGCGCCCTCTAGCGCATCAAACGAGCCTCTTTGCGAAGCACGCCAGACCAACTCACGCGGATCCTCGCAAAATAGAACAGCCTCAGGGGGTCGCATACCTCTTTTCCACTCGCGCGGGGCAAGATGGTGCTCAATAAAGTACAAAGACTCCGCCAACAAAGCATGTGCTGATTTTTGGTCTGATTGAATCCCCATGTCAAAGCCATACCCTTTGATAAAGTCATGGGTAGAGGTCATCTTTGAAAAAGGTAGTTCAGGAAGATCTATGGGAGACAAACCACCGAACAATACCTGCAAAATAGGCCAATCAAAATGCCATTTTCGCCGGAAAGAGTGCGTTCGGTGACCCAGATTTCTTTTGTCTTTTGGCATCATCTAAATTCCCGTGATAAATACGGACATTGATAAAAAAGCATATGATCGGTTCAGATTATTTTCGACCAGAGCCAGTTTCAAGAGTCGCTGCAGAGCGTTCCATCTCTGGTCTCCAATTTGTTCGAAGCTTGATAAAGTTGTAAGTCCTATCTGATTCGACCGTATCAACCAATTCACCAAAAGGAGTCTTTCTGGCACCGGAAATATCTGCGGCATCAAAGTCAAAATTTGTTTTTTGATTGCCTTTTTTTATCTTATAGGTTTTTTCAACGACAAGGTTTCGCCTACGCTCCGTTTTTTTCTTAAGCTTCTTCACGGTTTTACGTTTTTTCTTTGTCTGCGCCTGAATCTCGCCGGCAAAGCCAAAACACAATGCCCCAGTAAGTAGTAGCGTCAAAATTCTGAATTTATTCATAAGCTGGAACCTCTTCCTTATTCTATTTCTTTTCGACAAAACAGGTTGTTTTCATTAGCTTTTCTGGAAACGTCTGCCTTATTTAGTGTTTAGCGCCGTAATTTGCAGTGTCGGCTACCCGCCTTGGGCAGCACCTTCTGAGATAATGACTTATATAGAGGCTAACGGAGATAAGAAAAAAATGGTGGTTCACATGGCAAAAATATTCCTACTTGTAATCTGCATGTCTACACTTGGCTTTTCCAAGCAAGGACCGCTCAAACCAAGGGTCAGAAATTTTTTGGAAATCCCAGACAACTTTAAAACATTACGGCTCAACATAGGGGCGACACACTTTGCCTTTGAGACTAAGTATGAAAATGGTTTGTTTCTTTTTGACCTGAAAAAAAATACTTATAAAAAAATTATCGCTGACCCGGTTTTTGGAAATTATGTCTGGTCATGGGACTCGGAAAACCTGTTCTTCGCTCAAACAAAGAAGAAAGACAAGCAGCGAATATCCTTTATATATGCATTGCATGTACGTAGCGGATCAAAAGTCTTGATCGACAAAATACCGGGACCAATTTCAAAAGTTGTTTTTCATCAAAAAAGCCAGACTTTGAGCTTTTTAACAAGGACAGGTCCTCTTTCTATCCTAACAAGCGGCAAGAAAAGCTATGCAGAAAAAGGCCCTTGGATCGTTACAGAAAAAATGATCTTGCGAAAAGATCCTTACGGAAAATACGAGCCTGTTTTCCAAGGCGATGAGATTGTATCTTTTGACTTTAATCGGGAGCAAAACTCTATTGTTTGGGGAACAGAAAAAGGTCTGGTTTACAAAATCAGTCAAAAAGAAAAACAACCAACTATTTTAGGACAAGGTAAGTTTCCGAGCTTTCACCCTTTTTTAGATCTTATCTTGGTGAGCAAAGCCAGGATGCACGGGAACCAGGTCAGAGACAACGACCTTGCTTTGTTTGAACTAAATGGAAAAAGTGCGTACATCACGAACACACAGGGTCAAGCAGAGAACTGGGCCACTTGGCATCCGGACGGAACCAAAGTATTGTACGCCAAGTCTGGCTCTACAAAGTTAGAGCTACTTGACTTTAAGATGTAAGGCTTATCTATGCTTGAGGTAAAAAACCTCACATTTAGTTTTTTTGACTCGCCACTTTGGCGACCAATTAGCTTTCAATGCAAACCCGGCGAGCTTATTCACCTTCGCGGGCCAAACGGAGCAGGCAAGTCTACGTGCCTAAAGGTTTTGTCAGGTCTGCTTCCGGGCTTTCATGGTCAGGTTGAATGGAAAAGTGGGCTTAAAAAAGCATACCTACAAAGCGAGACCAACGGACTTTTTCTGGACCTAGATTATATAAACAACCTTTCAAGTGATTGCTCTAGTTCGGACTTATCCGACTGGCTTGGTCCGCGTCACATGGTTTGGAAGAACTTCCCGGTAAGGAACTTCAGTACTGGCATGCGTAGGCGTCTTGGTCTTTTGCGAACTCTCTCTTCTGACGCTAGCTGTGTTTTGCTCGATGAACCCCTTATGGGCCTGGACCAGAGTGGAATACAAACATTGGTCAAAAAAATAAAGTCTGGCATAGAAAATGGTCAGAGTTTTCTTGTTGTTTCTCACCAAACTCAATGGTTAGACGGCCTTGCTACGAGCTCTGTGGATTTGGAAAGACCATGATTTCTTTTCAGCAACATTTACGCTCGCACTTTAAGCTTTTTTTTAAACGCCCCTTGGATATTCTTGCACCAGCACTTTTCAGCATCATCCTTGCTACCTTGCTAAACTTCAACCTCGGTTCATTAGAGGGTGAGAACAAGGCGTACGTGTTAGAGCTTATCCAAGTCCTTGTCATCTTTCTTAGTTTAGAGCTTTGCCTAGCAAACGCCTTTTCTGCTGAAAGCGAAGATCAGGCGTTTACCTACTTGCGTACACACACGCAAAGCGTCTACGGCTGGTTCTTAGCAAAATGGTTGTTTACGTTTGCCCAGGTTCTTTGCATCTGCTTTTTGGCAAACCTTGCGATCGGTTTTTTCTCGAACGCTACGCCAACCATCTTTCGCTGGCAGTTTTTACTGGCTACCTTGTTGCTATGCTGTGGTTTAGGCAGCCTTGGCCTACTGTTAAGATCTATAGCGTTCGAGTCGAGGCTAAGCCGCATTGTTTTTAGCCTTTTGTACTACCCTATCGCCAGCCCAGCACTGCTGGCATATTCAAACATTACGGAACTTTATCGGCTATCGGCTTTTTCTGAGCTCAATTCCTGGTTGTCATTGCTCTCTGGTGTAACTTTATTGTACATTGCTGCGGGCTGCTTTTTGTTTGGTGAATTGAATAGACCTAGCGAAAGCTCAAACAGCTAGCCTCGTTTAAGTTTGATTCAAATTTTGTGTGGTGATTTATCTCTAAACTATTAACTATAACACTTGTGAATGCCGCTCTTTTAGCAGCAGGTTGGATTTTAGCTTTGGTCTTTGCGCCTTCAGATGCAATCCAAGGTGAAGTATATAGAATCATTTATGTTCATGTCCCTATAGCTCTAGCAACTTTTTATGTAACTATTCTTTTGTTTTTTTCGAGTGTGCGAAACCTTCTTTTTAGCTCTACAAGTATAAAACAAGACAACTGGATGGTTTCTTGCGTAGAAGTCGCCCTGGTGTTTGGCATACTGCTTCTTGCAACTGGCTCGATCTGGGGCAAGCCCACTTGGAACGTTTGGTGGACCTGGGATGCTAGGCTCACAACTTCTTTGCTTCTAGTCTTGATGTTAGCCGGGTTTCTAGTCTTGCACGGATCTTTGCCAAGCTTAAACCGAAGGCTACGTGCCTGCAGCGTGCTCGGGATATTGATCACTCTTAACCTTCCTATTATTTACCAAAGCGTGAACTGGTGGAGAACCCTTCATCAACCTCAAAGCCTTCTGCGCGAAGGCGGAAGCACCATGGACCCTGTGATGCTTAGGGTTCTGATCGCAAACCTGCTTATCATTCTTGTGGTAAGTACTAGCATGGTTCTTTTGCGGTATATGGTTCGTACAAAAAAATCTGTGGTTTACGGCCTACAGATGAAAGGAATGCATAGATGACGTATATTGTACTAGCCTATAGTATTTCAGGCATTACGTTGGCGGCTTTTTGTTGCAGCCAGCTCTATGCATTCAAACAGTTGTCTGCCGCAGAAAAGGTTTTGCGCGAAGATACAACTACAGAAAAGTATTGAATCCCAGGGAAAGAGCACGATGAGTAGATACAAAAAAAATAAAGGCATATGGATTGGGCTAGGGCTATCTGCTCTAATCCTTCTTGGTATTTCCTTTTTACAGCTCAAAGGAAACCTGGTTTACTTTTACACCCCTTCTGAGGCCTTCGCCAAAGGAGCAGAGATTACCAATAGAACCATCCGCATCGGTGGCATGATCAAAACAGGCTCTAAAACATGGAGCCCTGAAAAGCTAGACCTTCGCTTTACGGTAACCGACTACGAAGGCCATGAAATCAAGACATCCTACAGTGGTACGCCACCTGACCTGTTTAAAGAAGGACAAGGGGTTGTGATCGAAGGAAACTTTAATCCGGATGAGTCTTCTTTTGTGGCAAGAAAGCTTATGGTCAAACACTCAGAAGAATACCAAAAACCAGATGCCAAGCATTCTGTAGATAAAGAGCTTTTAAAAAAATCAATTTTCAAAAACTAGGTTCAAGCTTTTTTAGCGAGTTAGGGAGATACAAGAATGGTAGCAACCAAAGGAGCTTTGCTAGGAAAGATCACCATCTTTTTGTTTGGGCTCTCGCTTTTAACTGTTCTGTATATTGGGCTGCAGTTTGACCCAAACTCTGTGCCTAGCCCCCTTGTAGGAAAACAAGCTCCAGACTTTGAGGTCACCGACCTAGCTTCTGGGGAAAAAATCACCCTACACCAGCTGCGCGGTAAACCTGTTGTCTTAAACTTTTGGGCCAGCTGGTGCTTTGCCTGTAAGTCGGAAGCCGCTCAGCTAGAAGCGTTTCATCAAAAACACATGGATAAAGGTTTGGTTTTTGGAGTAGCTATTCAAGATCGGATAGAAGACGCAAAAGCCTTTGCTAACAGGTATGGCAAAACCTACAAATTAGCTCTAGATGAGTCTGGGGACGCAAACACGCAATACGGCATTACAGGTGTCCCAGAAACCTTTATCATCAACCGCGAGGGAATCATCACCCATAAGCATATCGGGCCGATTACAGAACAAGAAATTCTTGGGTATTTAAAACAAAACTAGAGCAAAGCTGCCTTAGGCTCTATCTAACCAACCAAGCTTGTCCATCACAAACCCAAGTTTGTAAGCGCCAAGGACGAATGGAAGTACTAAACCAATAAAAATCAAGATAGGTAGGATCTCTAAAAGCTCTACTGGGTCCGACGGCAGTTTAAAGTCCTCTTTTCCAAACATGGTATTCCTCAATCTTTTTGTGTTTATTTTCGTTCTAATTTTTTTCTAAATTTTGCTATAAAAGCACTTTCCTAGAATGAAGGGCTTTTCGTTTTGAGTCAAAAAAACTTTACCGTTATCAACGAGTCCTTTAACTGCCTGCATTGTGGTAAAAAAGTTCCAAAATCTCAATCTACTTGCCGCAATCACTGCCCCTTCTGCCTGTATTCGCGGCATGTAGACAACCTTCCTGGTGACCGCCAAGCAGAATGTGGAGGGCTGATGCGCCCGATTGCCTACCGAGGGGTCAGTCCAGAAATGATGCAAATTTTGTTTGAGTGCACCGAATGTAAAAACCGGCACTGGAACAAGTGCCATTTTGACGAGGTTACAGCGCCTGATTCTTTGGACAAAATATTATACCTAGGCACCAACACCAACTAGCCCTTGCGGCCTATCTAAACATAACTGTATCTTATACGACACTGTCACTAAATTTAATTTGCAGCTCAATCTCGGGCCGAGGTAAAACCGTCTCAAATAATTTAGCACATTGCCATTAAACCAATTTAGGAGAATTGTTTATGAAAGTAAGTAAGGTTTTACTAACAGGGTTACTGGGAGCAGGCGTATTAAACGCGAGTCCTATGTTTTCTTTTCTTGCTGATCACGAAACCGTTGATCCGCAAATTCTAACTGAAGTACGCTATGAGGATTATGCCTACGAGTACGTAAACTATGAGCAAGCTGCCACCAGCTTAAATGGAGGCATTTCTTGCTTGAATGAAGAAAAAGCAACGGCACTAGCTGATTCAGCCAAAGCTACGATTGAGAAAATCTTTGCTGAAGTCGGCCCAAGCGGTCAGCTAGCAAACCTAAAGGTAACTCTTGGTGAGCTTTCGTTTGAAGACCCGATCCAAGACAACTATAGGGTAGAGGTTTCTGATGAAAAAGTTCAGTATGTCTTTTGGAACAAATGTGAAGAAAAAGAAGTAAAGTTTCACGAGAACCTAGAAAAAGTAGCAAGCGTTTCCCTTAAAGTAGAAATAACTGCGGACCTAACGGCTGAGGACACCATCAAACTTGATAAAGCAGTTGATGCAATCGAAGCCTATGCCGACAAAACACCAAACCTTGAGATCAAATGCAACATCAACACTTCTCCAGCGTATACACCTCAGCTTAGCGACGCAAAGCGTAAAGAAGTTTCAGATGCATTACGTGAAAAAGCAGTTGAACTTGCACAAGCACAAGCTGACGCAGAAGAGGTCAACTACGAATCTCTATTTTCACTCCCACTTCGCAGCACAGAAGATGACAAGCTTGAAGACGCTCTACCAACTGGATTTAAAAAACTTGACAACGGCCGCTACCAAGTCACAAGAACAAAACGCGTAGATTACAACGTTCGCTACTACGCAGAAGACGAAAAAAGTGCTACCGAAAAACTTGTTACTGGAACCGTCAGCTTCCCAGTCCAGGTATCAGCTACGGGCACTGAAGGAATATTTGGTGAGCTCATGGTGAATTATTCACAAGATTGTTTTGCCAGCAAAGAAGAAGCGCAAAAAGCTTTTACCGGCTTGGCAGACCCTAGCGAAATCAGAGGCCTCAAAGGAAACGCTGAAGACCCAGAATCTGACAATTTAGAAAAAGGAAAGCTTTCTGTTGTTCGGAACAACTTGGTAAGAACAATCAAACGCTATGTTGAAGGCAGCGATAACACGGTTAACAACTATTACAGTGCTTGCGAACCAGAGAAAATTTTAAATGCGCCACTTACCGAAGAAACACAGTACTATTCAGCTAGTGTTCAGCATGTACTTCGGCTGAGCGAGATCCAGAAACTGGAAAGCTACGCAGAGGGAAAATCAAGTTCAAAGTCTCTTGCATTAGGTAACCTCGTACAGAACGTAAGAGTAAGCCCTAGACTCCGCTTAGATGCGCAGCGTATTCTAGACCTTGAAAACACCAAGGCGGCTAAAGTTGATGCTGACGCTCAGGCAAAAGCCTTCAAAGGTGAAAAAGAGTTGAGTGTTGCCTATCTTGTTCAGGGGTACCCGCGTGCTGAGTTTGCAGGTGGTTTCGGCTCTGCGGCTCCGCAAGCAAACAAAGCTGTATACCTTGATCAGCCGATTTCAGGGCTACCTGCTTTTGCCGATGAAGAAGGCAAGGCCTTAATCCAGGTCTTTCACACAATCATTAAAAAAGCAGTTTGGAGCCTCTAGGCTTAGCAAAAAACTCACTTTGAGATTGTTTACAAAAAGCGGAGCTTCTTAGGAAGCCCCGCTTTTTAAATTATCCAAGTAATTACAGACAGGTACATAGAAGCATAAGTACAAGCTTGCTTTTTATCGCATATAGCTTTTTATTAGCATCGTGAGAAAGGTCGGGCAGATCGTCGCACTGGCAACGGTGAGGAAAGTCCGGACTTTTTAGGGAACGGTGCTGGCTAACGGCCAGGCGGGGAAACTCGACGGAAAGTGCAGCAGAGAGAAGACTACCTGTTAGCAATAACAGGAAAAGGTGAAAGGGTGAGGTAAGAGCTCACCGCGTCTTTGGTGACAAAGGCGGCATGGTAAACCCCACCGGAAGCAAGACCAAACAAAAAGAGGTATGTAAATCGTTTTACGGTGAGCATACACCACTGTCCCGGTGTTCTTTTGGGTAGGTCGCATGAGCCAGCGGGTAACTTCTGGCCAAGATGAATGACGGTCCACTGCGCTTGCGTGGTGAACAGAATCCGGCTTACGACGGCCTTTCTCACACACCATCTTAAGATGTATATTAAGGCAAAAAAAGAGAGAGACTACCTCCAAGTGTTTAAGCATAAAAGCAGCGAAGCGGCTCAAAGTAAATCTCGCTCTAGAGTCCAAGCCATATTAAATAACCCTATAAAAACAGATGAGTTTTTTGCAAAAAACCCTTTTGCAAAAGTTTTCTATAGCGAACATACCTCTGCCAAGACGGTAGAACAAAAAATCATGCTAGATGGAAAAAACCTAAAAGAAGCCCTAACTAATGCAAGCGGCAGCAAGCCGCTTATTTTGGAAATAGGTTGTCACCATGGAGCCATTATAAGAAAGTGGGCCCATATCTACCCTCAAACCAACTTTCTTGGCATGGACGTGACTTACAAACGCGTGGTTCGAACAGCCTTAGGAAGAAGCGGTTCAGATCCCATCAAAAACCTGCGAAGTATTTTGCACAATGCGCAGGATATATCTGAGTGTTTTCACAAAAACCAGTTGGCTGGAGTGTGTCTTTTTTTTCCAGACCCATGGCCCAAAAAACGGCAGCGCAAACACCGTTATGTAAACAACCAGTTTTTAGGCCAAGTTCGCGAAGCCCTAAAAGTCGGCGGTTTTTTTTGGTTTAAATCCGATGACCTTTCTTATTACAAAGAAGCTTTTGAAGCTGCTAAGGCCAGCGGTTTTGCTTTCGCTAAAAGGGGCTCTCTACTTTCAGAGGAGCGCGAGTTTTCACCGCTGAGCCTGATTTGCGGGGACCGAGACGCTCACGCCACCTTGTTTGAAAATAAGTTCTGGGACCAAAAGCAGACCACATATCAATTTTTATGTGTAAAAACAGTCACTTAGATGTTCCTTGTCAAATCTAGCAAACAGGCTAGTTTGAGAACCTAGCGACAGCCACCGATAACTTAGTGTATGCTTAGGCACGTTAACTTTATAGGATCTCTTCGTTTTTGGAAGAACCCTTACAATCAAACCCATCACCTATACCGGCTACCACTACCGTTGGTGTTGCTAATAAAAATAATTCCTATGAGATTGAAGCAGAACCTTTGAGCCTTGCGCTAGATAGTTGTAAACGCTCTTTGGGTATTCCTGATCACTCTATCCAGATCATTGCTACGAATGAAACTGAAATCCAGCAAATTAACAAAGACTACCGAGACAAAGATCAGATCACAGATGTGATCTCTTTTACCTATGCGCAGCTGAGCTCTAAGCCTTCGGCTAGTGCTGCTACAGATCAAACAGTAAGCGGAGCCGAACAAGAACTGGGTGATATTTTTGTCTGCATGGAAAAAACCGCTTCCCAAGCAAAAGACATAGGTCAATCTATTTCGGACGAATTTATATTTTTATGCATTCACGGACTACTGCACCTGTGTGGCTACGACCACCAAAACCCGGAAGAAGAGCGTGAAATGATTTCTCAACAAAAAAAACTTATCTCTCATTTAAAAGAGTCAGGTGTTTATCCCCAAGACTTTATAAAGGCAAAATCTAGCGATGTTTGACGGCGATTTAATTTACTTTCTTTTGATTGTGATCTCACTTGTGTTATCTGCTTTCTTTAGTGCTTCTGAGACGGCAATCACCTCGCTCGGGGCATTGAAAACAAGGCATTTGATTGAAAAAGAGACCGGGTTTGATGGGCATTTGAGAATGTGGCTAGAAGAGCCACGTAGAGTGATCACCACTATTTTGATCTTTAATAATGTTGTCAATATCATGGTCTCAGTTCTAACCACTTTTTTGACTAGCAAATACTTTTCTAACAACGCCATTGGTGTTGCCATGGGGGCGATCACCTTCGCTATACTTGTTTTTGGCGAAGTCATCCCCAAGTCTTTGGCGAGCGCAAATGCGCAGCCTGTAGCTCGGTTCTCATTAAGAATCATCCGCTGGTGCTATGCCGTCACCTACCCACTTGTTTGGATTCTATCCTGGTTAGCAGACTACCTGATTCAACAGTTTAGAGGGGAAGACGATCCACCGCCAGTAATCACAGAAGATGAAATTGAATTTCTCATTGAAAAAGGCGAAGGCTCGAGAGTCATTGAAGATACAAAGCGCGATATGATCGCAGGTATCTTTGACATTGATGAAACCAAAGTACGAGAAGTCATGACGCCTCGCACTGATTTGGTTGCTTTGGATATTGAAGAGGCTGACTTTGAAGCTGCAGTCAAAGAGATCAATCAGTCTGGCCACTCAAGAATTCCTATTTACAAAGATAAAATGGATGAGATGGTCGGCATCATTTTGGCCAAGGATATCCTCAAATCCCTTGCAGGCGAACGGCCTGAAAAACTCGAAGACCTGGCCCGAGACATCTACTTTGTCCCTGAGTCAAAACCAATCATCGAGGTGTTTAAAGAGCTGAAACGTACGAAAAACCATATAGCAGTGGTTGTAGATGAATATGGCGGAACCGCCGGTATTGTCACCATGGAAGATATTTTAGAAGAAATTGTTGGCGAAATTCAAGATGAGCACGACAACGAAGAAGGTGACATAACCCAAACAGGGTTAGACACCTACGTCGTCCAAGGGTCTATGAATCTTCAGGACTTTTTTGAGCATTTCAAGCTAGACAGCGCAGCAGCCAAACAAACACTAAACGATTCTGATGTCGACACCATCGGTGGGTTTGTAACGGAGCTGTTATCTGAGCTCCCTAGGGTTGGACAAAAAATTGTTTATCAAAACTACCGCTTAAAAGTAATCAAAGTTCAATCGCGCCGAATTGAAAAAATTAGGGTTGTACGCACAGTTGAGATTGAGCCAGAAACTAAAATTGTTTAGATAACTTTTAGCTGTTGTTCCATACCCGGTTCTCCACAATTGCTTCAAAGGCTTTAGATGATTTCATTTTTGTCTCAATAGCCTCTACTGCCTGCCGCGACTTCTCTAAGTGGCGGCAAATCAAAATCACATTTAATCCGGCAGATAAGCCCTCAATAATTGCTTCATTCCAAGAAGGGGTGTCTTGAGGAATAGCATGCATCAAAAAATCATCGGAATAAACAAGCCCTTTAAACCCAATTTTTTCGCGCAGTGTTTCTGTAATCCATTTTCTTGAAATAGACGCAGGTAGATCGTCAACCAGGGGGTAACTGCTGTGCGCTGTCATGATACCGTGCGCATGCAAGCTTAGGTCTATAAAGGGCTTCACGTGGACGGTCAGCAGCTCTTCTGGTGAAAGTCCCACAGTTGCCGCACCCAAATGCGTATCGACTTCTGCGTCACCTTGCCCAGGAAAGTGCTTTAGCACGCCTTTTACACTGCTGAGATTCTGTCCCTGCAAAAACGAACCTGCCTTTTGCACAACTGCCTCTGCAGTAGAAGCAAATGCCCGGTCCCCAATACACGCATTTTGTGGGTTCGTTAAAACATCTACGACCGGCGCAAAGTTAATTGTAAACCCTAACGCCTCTAAAGCATTGCCAACACGCTGGCCATAGTCAGCCCAGCCTTGCTCAGAAAGATCTAGATTGCCGGCAGCACCCTCGTCTGGGAAAAGATCTTCTTCCAAAGCAAAGTTTCTGAGCCTTGAGACGCGTCCACCCTCTTGATCGACTGCGATTTCAAAGCTTGCATCTATTTGTTTTAGTTTGAAGTTAAGAGATTTAACCTGTGCCTCACAAGAAATATTCCTCTTAAAGAGAGTCAGCCCTCTAAGTGGAAATTTTTCTAACAATTGGCTTTCTTGGCTGGAAAGAGATGTTCCCTCAATCCCGCCCAAAACAAGCTTGGATGCAACAGTCCTACGCATACATCCAAGTCTATCTGTTCAGGCAATTTTATTCATCTATGATTTGAAGAATGTATCTTTTTGAAACCTTAGCGGCGGCACAATTTAGAATTGTACGAATTGCATCAGCCGTTCGGCCTTGCCTACCAATGACTTTGCCAATGTCTTCTTTGGCCACCTTCAGTTCAATCACGTTTGTTTGATTGCCTGAAATTTCACTTACCTCGACTTTTTCATCAAGATCAACTAGCGACTTAGCAATATACTCTACGAGTTCTTTCATTTCCATTTTCCGGTTCCCTTAGCTACTTCTTCTTTCAACTTGTGTACGTGCGAAAAGCAATAAAAATAATCAACACTAGCGCCTTCCCAGCATTCAATAGATGCAAAGGCATACAAAATACTTCCTTTTCGATAATATTAGGGTTAGCAATGTTTTTAGATTTTCGTGGGGGTGAAAATGCCTAGTCTAGAGGTAGAACATATATTTAGCGGTGATAAAAAAAAGGTGTTCCTGGCGCTGAGGTCCTATGAGCTGTATCCGGAATACTTAAGTACAATTCATGCCTCCGAAGAGATTGAAAAACAGCGTCAAGATGCTGACGGTGCCTATCACTTTGAAATCAAGCTCATCAAAAAGTTTTTCTACGACATCGATCTATATGAAAAACCCGACAAAGAACTCTCTTGGAAGCTACAAAAATCCAACATCATGAAAAAAAATGATGGTTTTTGGAAGCTGAGCTCTGGAGGTAAAGGAAAGACCAAGGCTGTTTATGGCCTTGATTTAGAGTTTAAAGGCTTTGTGCCCCGCTCTATTACCGACAGACTGACGAAAACCAGTCTGCCAATCCTGTTTTCAGAGCTTCAGAGCTTAATCGACAGTTTAGGTGAGACGAAGTTAGCTGACTAACACTTGAGTAAACTACAGTTCGCGCGATGGCGGATTTAACGGAGCGATTTTTCGCTTCTTTATCTTTTCTACTAAAGTAGTTCTATTCATCCCCAAAAGCTTAGCAGCCTGATTCTTATTACCATCTGTTTTATCGAGGGCTGCTAGAATCAATGCATTTTCCAGCCTAGTGATGTAGTCGGGCATAGAAAAGCTTGTTTGGTTAAGGATAGACTGAACAGAATCTCCGCCAATACTAAACGACTCTCCGTTAGTATTTGATCCCATAGTGTCTACGCCTAGCTCGTCCTTAGGTGCTTGCCGAAGACGTCCGCCTAGAATCTCTGGTGGAAGATGCTCTGCTTGTATAACCCCGCCAGCTTTCATCACGACCATGCGTTCTACTACATTTTGTAACTCTCTAATGTTGCCTGGCCAGTTATATCCACGCATAAGACCAAAGACCCTGGTTGCAATGACGCAAGGATTTGAACGGGAGTGAATACGGTTTGCTTCTTTTAAAAAGTTTGTAACCAGTGCTTCTAAGTCATCAAAGCGCTCTCTCAGGGGTGGGATATGAACTGGTAGCACGTTCAAGCGGTAGTATAAATCAGCACGAAACCGCTTTCCTAGAACAGCATCTTTAAGATCGACATTCGTTGCTGCAAGAATTCTGACATTTGTTTTGATCGTTGTATTGCTTCCTAAAGGTGTAAACTCTTTTTGCTGAAGCACTCTTAGAAGCTTTGCTTGAACGCTAAGCGGCATCTCGCCGACTTCATCGAGAAAAAGCGTCCCACCATCTGCGGCTTTCAACAGCCCTTCACGAGCACGGTCTGCCCCTGTAAATGCACCTCGAGTGTGCCCAAACAACTCGGCTTCTAGCAAGCTTTCAGGAATAGCACTGCAATTAATCGTAAGCATTCTGGTTCTAGAGCGTGGAGATAACCTGTGGATTGCCGAAGCGACAAGCTCTTTTCCAGTTCCACTTTCACCTGTGATCAATACAGTTCCTGAAGAGGTTGCTATCTTTGCCACAGACTCAAGGGTCTTACGAACTGCTGTTGAGTTACCTAGGATCTCAGGAAAGCTTTCTCTCCAGTTAGTAGGAAGGCGCGTAGATCTTTGGTTGCCCAGTTGCGAATCGCTTAAGTTCTGTGAACTCTTTTCGCCTGTTAAATGCCTGTCCATAGCAGCCCCTCCTTCTGTTAAACCCATGATCACCAGCCAACCAGCAATCACCTGGAGTAAACGCTGCACTGGCTAAACTTAAGGCTCAGAGCACTCACATCGACGGCTTGCAATGGTTTGGTTTGTCATTTCTGACTTGGATAAATAAAAGTCTGATGCATTGCTAGCGTGCCTGCAACAGCCTGAAAATACTGATTTTTCTAAGCCGGTTAAGTGCCTGTAATGTTTTGCGAATTCTATGTTTTTTTGATATTTATAAAATCTATGTTATAGTTTTTATAGAAGGCGCGGTTTTCCTGACCAAATTCAAGACCTTCAATTTTGACCAAGATCCCTTAGAGAGCATTATTTTATGAAAAGAAGACATTTTTCCTCCAAATATTTCAGTTCTTACTCGCTACGCACTTTTCTTTGGATGTCTGCATTTATTTTAAACAGCTGTGGTGCACTAGGTCCTTTAGACAGGGACTATGAATTTGCACTTGTTTCCCCTAGCCAGGCGGTTAGAGCTGAAATCAAAGAGTGCTTCCAGCAGATAAATCAGATCACAGGAATAGAGATGGTTCACGTAACCTCTGAGCACAACACCACTGCAGGCCTTTCGGATAAGCAATCTCAGGCCCATATCATTCCAGGTGTCCAGTATGCAGACTCAGACGGAAAAATGCGTATTGCTCAAGCACAGTACCTAATTCACGGCTCTAAAGGCAGCACGACCATGAAGGTTCAGTTCGATTGGAATAGCTTTACGAAAAATAGCGCCCAGCCTGGCCAAGGTATCAGTGCCTACAACTTAAGAACTTGTGCACATGAGATATCTCACGGAGCCGGACGAGAGCACATCAATGATCCAACGCGAATCATGAACCCTACGATTACCAACCTTGTGAATAACCTAACCTGGCCATCCTATAGAGACGACCTTGCCAAGGCATTCAGAGCAGATAGCCCTGCTGACATTTAAGTCATATTTACGTAATACTCTTCTGCCCCCTCCCTCCACTTGCTGGTGCTTCAAGCACTTGTTAGTCTCGAGCTCTTAAAACAAGCCTCAGGGGAGAAATAGAAGCCATGAGCCAAAGTCCATCAGGAAAGTTTGCCGAAGAGCACAATTATGCCGTAGTACTCGATGACGATCCGATGGTTGCCCAGGTGATCGAGCGAATCTTAGACATGCCTGTTCGTGCGTTTTTTAGCACTCAAGACCTCCGTAAATCTTTCGGCGATCTTCAACCGTTTGCCGCCTTTATTGATATCCACCTGTCACCAGAAGAAAACGGCCTAGACATGCTCCAAGAGTTGCGTGGTCAATGGGGTCACTGTCCACTTGTAGTCATTACAGCAGACAATACAGAAGACCACATTGCCACCGCACTGAGCTGCGGCGCCGATGATTTTATTCCTAAACCTATTCGGCCAAAAGAGCTTGAGTCTAGGCTGCAGCTGCGACTTAAAGACTTTGCCAAAAAGAATTCAGCAGATATTTTTCAGCTTCATGACTTGACCGTAGATCGCCTAAGAAGAGTGGTTAAGTCGGACAGAGGCATTCGATATGTAACACCTATGGATATTAATATTCTAACGGTTTTAAAAAACAACCTTGGCAAACAGGTAAAAAGAGAGGATCTCAAATCTGAGTGCTGGGGAAGTATTTCGGTCACAGATAATGCTCTCAATAGAAAGCTGCATGAAATCCGTGGTGTAGTAACTGAGCTATCCAGTAAGTTTGAAATCAAAACAATTTACGGTGTGGGCTTTACCATTGCAGAAACCAGCGGAGCCTCCTAGCCTGACTATTAAAAAAGCCATGTCAAAACGCACGCCTTTGCGCGCTGCTTGGATCGACGGAGTCTGGAAAGAAAACGTCTCTCTTTTGGTAGATGAACATGGTCAGTTTGAAGCCTTAGAAGAGTTAAAAGCCGGTGAAACTGGCTGTGACTTTTTGCTCCCAGGTTTTGTAAGCTCTCACTCACATGCTTTCCACAGGTTTTTTGCTGGAGATGGCGAACAGAAAGGATCCGGTCGTCAATTAGGCGAAAGCGATAACTTCTGGTCTTGGCGCACCGCTATGTACAAAGAAGCTGCCCTGCTTGACCCAGATACGTACTGCAAGAAAGCAGAAGTTTTTTTTAAAGAACTCCTTTCTTTTGGAGTGACACACCTGGTGGAATTCCACTACGTGCACCACAAAAAAGATGGCTCGCCCTACGCGCCTGTTACTGAGCTATCAGAAGCTTTGCTTCGCTCTGCAAAAAACGCTGGGATTCGTCTTTGCCTTTTACCTACCTACTACAACAAGGGTGGATTTAAACAAAACATTTTTCCCGATCAAAAACGCTTTTATTCTGCAAACCTTGCATCTTTTCTGAAACTTGCAAAAAAAACAGAGCGTCTGTGCAAAAACTACGGGCAAGATTTCGGTATAGCCCTGCACTCACTAAGGGCTGTCGATCAAAAAGAGATACCCCAAATTTTAGGCGGCCTTGACCCGGCTATTCCAGTGCACATTCACGTAAGTGAGCAGCAAAAAGAAGTGTATGAATGTCTTCGTATACACGGAAAAAAACCCATTGAACTGTTTCTATCTAGTGCAAATAATAAGCAAAATTTGTTTTTAATACACGCAACCCATGCCGATGCAAACGAGCTAAAACTGCTCAAGGACAAAGGGGCTAACATCATTGTTTGCCCCACAACTGAGGCAAACCTGGGCGATGGGGTTTTTCCGTGGGATGACTTTTCCAGCCTAGCTGACGGCAGCAACTTAGGGTTTGGCACCGATGCAAACCTAAGCGTTAGCATGTGGGAAGAGCTCCGAACGTTCGAATACTCGCAGCGGCTTTTAAAGCGCAACCGAAATATTGCAGCTCCAGCGGAGCATAAATCTGTAGCCGATTTTTTGTTTGCAAGCGCATGGAAGACTGGAATGAAAAACTTCTCACAAAACAACTACCTACAAAAAGGCGCTTTGTTTGACGGAATACTCGTAGATGGATCCTGCCCTACCCTCGCTGGCAGCAGCTTAGAGAATACTATTCCAAGACTATGCTTTAGGTCTCAGTCCAACGATTGGCTTAAAAAAACCTGGGTTCGCGGCAAAGTTCAGTTTGCAAAAAAGCCAGCCCCATAAAAAAAGGCGGAGCAAGCCCCGCCTCGTTGCAACCGTGTAGCTAAAACCTAGTCGTTGCTAGCTACTGCGTTGTACATAACTGCTCCTGCAATCCCGCCAAGAATCGGGGCAACCCAAAAAGCCCAGAGCTGAGCTACTGCGGGGCCCATGACATAAACCGCCACAGCTGTACTGCGCGCTGGGTTCACAGAAGTATTACTAATTGGAATACTAATAAGGTGAATCAAGGTAAGGCAAAGACCGATGGCAATAGGGGCCATTCCAGCAGGCGCCCTGCTATCGGTTGAGCCCATGATGACAAAAAGAAAGAATGCCGTTAACACAAATTCAGCTACAAGAACTGCAGCCATACTGTAACCCTCGGGGGAGTGTTCACCAAAACCGTTCGTAGCAAACCCGCCTAAAGACTCAAAGCCAGCATGATTTGAGAATATAAAGCAAAGAATGCCAGCCGCTACGATGCCGCCAACACACTGCGAAATGATGTAACCAGGAGCATCTTTGGCGTTGAACCTACCGCCAGCGACTAGACCAAGAGTTACTGCAGGGTTTAAATGACACCCTGAGATATGACCGATTGCATAAGCCATCGTCAAGACAGTCAAACCAAAGGCAAACGACACGCCCACATACTCAATTCCGTAATCTACGGTTGCTGCAAAAACTGCTGCGCCACAACCACCTAACACTAGCCAACCAGTACCGATTGCTTCTGCCAAATAACGTTTCATGCTTTTTTCCTCATAGAAAAATGGCCTACATAAAATAGGCCTAGTACTATTTTTTCTTTTATCGACGCATTTGAAAAGTAAGAATTAAAGCTTTTTGTTTTTTTAAGAGCAAAGCTATGTCTGCATGCACTTCTAAACAAAAGAGACTTTTTTCAAAATACAAAAATATGAGTATTTTCAGCACAGAGGCCAAAAAATAAATAAATCGTTAGACTTAATCTACCTTGCTTTTTAGCCTCTACTTCCAAAGCCAAAAAACGCAGGCCATGACAAAGGTCGGAAACAACGCACTTATGAAAAGGTAAAGTGGGTTGATCATTTTTTGTGGGAAGAACTTTGAAAGAATCGACTGCCCAGCTGGATTTGGAGCGTTTGCAATAACTGTGAGACCTCCACCGACTACCGCACCGGCCACCACAGAATACTTTAAAGAGTCCGAAAATCCCGGTACCAAGCTACTTAAATAAGTAATGGCAGCATTATCGTTAAAAGAGGTTAGCACTACTGCCGTTAGCATGAGCGGAAACTCCGACATTTCTTTGAGGACCGGCTCAATCCACCACCCCTGTAGACCTCCATGAATGACAAGCCCTGCAAGAAAAAATCCGACCAGCATGGGGCTTTTTAACTCTAACCTGTTTTGGTGCTGCTCTGTCATGTGCATGAAGCCTAAAAAGAAAAGAAAGCCACCGATAAAAAACACTGGGTAATGAGCCATATAAACAGCCCAGCCTAAAAACAACAGATGAGAAAAAGTCACCCAGGTAGGAACAAGGTTTGACTGGTCATCCGAGGTAACCTCTACCTCGCTACTTTTATTCGCTTCGATCTTTTTGATCCCTAGCTCTTTCATCTCCTTCTGAAAAAAGAGAAAGTAAACTATGTTGGCTATTACAATTCCAACTACAGCTTTTAAGCCGTAGTTAAAAAGCATGTGTTGTGAAGACCACCCCCACTTGCCCGCCACCATCAGCACTGGAGGCGCAGCAAAGTTTGTAAGCGTGCCACCAACAGAGATGTTCACAAACAACAAGCCAAGCGTTCCGTACCGAAACTTAAGAGAAGGCTTTAATGCGTAAAACTGTTTCCCAAGAAGCAGCGCCGCAATTGTCATAGCTGCAGGCTCAGTGATAAAAGAGCCTAGGATAGGGGCTACTGTTAAAATAGTCATCCACCAAGCGGCCGGAGACTTTCCGCCAAAAGATGCAAAAAATCGCAAGATATTTTCGCTGAAGTTAAGAATCGGCCGCGAAGAGGCAATAGCCATAACAATGACAATAAACATAGGTTCGGTAAAATTAACCTGATGCCCAATATAATCCTTAGCAACTCCCCAGCCTTTGACCACAGACAGAGCGACTAAAAGCCCTAAAACCCAGATACCGAAAATCGCTTCGACTTCGCCTAGGTAATGAAACAACCGCCCCATAAAAGAGACGTCACGGTTTTCTTTTCCGATGTCACCAGAATCGATCAGTTTTTGGACATGGTTTTTTTGTATCTTCACACCTAGCTGATGAAAATAGCCAGCAAAAAACGTATGGATAATTGCGCAAAGGAAAATAATCGCAGCAATAAGGTTCATAGGTTCTGTCTCAATACGGCCCAATAGGCGTTGCAGAAGACTCGCCCCCTCATCGTGGTAGCTAGTGAGCGCCATCGGAAAGTCTACGGAGGCAGCTGAGCTTACGCCACCACCGGCAACCGCTAGATCAGCAAGAAAAAAAACCACTAAGATGATCGTCGCTAAAAACACTTGAAGAAGCCTCCGCAAAAACATTCATAACTTTTAAAACATTGGGGGGATATCATAGTCTTTAGGCACCCTTAATGGAATCAAACTCCGCCGCTGCTATAAGATAAGTCACCTTCCGCAAATCCTTGTCCTCTAGCAAGGTCGACTCAAGGTTGCTTCTGCGGTCAAAGTCTCTATACAGATTTCTGAGGTTAAACGAAAACTCCTCAAACAGCCGCCGCGTAATTCTTATACTGCCGACTTCAAAGACCGTTTCCTTGTCACTTTCTTGCAGAGCTGGCAATGCCTTTAAAAACTTTGCATTGACCCTAGCAACCAAAAAATCATGTAGCGGACCACTGGCAAGCTTAAATGAACCCTCGACCTTTAGCTTTGCCCTGTCACCTGCATGCCTCTCTAACAGGCCAACCTCTTCCATTTCGCGCAGGTATCTGTCCCAACTTGCGTCCGAAAGCTTAAGAACATCACGAATCTGAGCTGGTTCATTTTTTTGTAGCAAGCGAATAAAGGCATCATAGACATTTGGCTCTCGCACGAACAGCTGCTCTTGTTCTGCAGTTAAAGTAAAACCCTTGTTTAACTGTGACGAATCTACTTTTAAGACATCTTCTAAAGTGGTGTCTAAACACTCACAAATTTGCATCAGGGTGCGAATAGAACAATCACGTCCGGAAAAAATTTTCTTTAAAGTAGACTCGGGGAAGCCTGTCTTTTCAGCAATATCTTTATATCGAAGTTTGCGTTTTTTAAGCATGCTTTTAAGTGTGGTGACAATTCCAAGATATTCGGTGTCAAGGTGTTGAGAGCTGCTCATAGTTCCTCATCTAATCTAATCTTTGTGAAAGCAAATATTGATACAGTTTTTTACCGAACCAAAGACCCCCAAAAAGTTCCGGCTCAGGTACTTTTTATCTTCTAGTTGTGCTGCTTTTGTAAATGCTTAAATTGGACATCTGTTGCCATTAAGGCAATTATGTAGATTCATTTCACATAAAAATTTTCAGGGAGGTAATTGATGAAAACAATTCAAATCATGACGATTGCGATGCTATGTGCTTTTGGTACTTTTGCTCAGGCAAGTGTGTCAGCAAACTTCACTAGCAGCAGTGACGTAGGGGAAACTGAAAATATTTTCAATGGCGTTGTCCTACTTAACAGAGGCATCACTCATTTTGAAGTAAAGCTTAGCGAACCAGCTGCAGTGACTGATTTAGGCTTTAGCCAAGGTTTTTCTAACACATGTAGTAAACAACTTTTTATCAGCAACGTAGAAGTTCTTGAAGCAGAAGAGCCAACTACAGATGATAGCGATGAAGAACCAGCAGATGACGGCGAAGAAAAAGCCCAAGAAGAAACATGGGTTAAGCTTGCCGACATCATTCCATACAAGGGCTGGAACCTACACCAAAACAAAGAAGCTTTGACTTACAGCAAAGTACGGTTTTCAGCGCACCACAATGGACGCTACCGTCAGCGATGCAGCCTAAGTATCCTAGCTCCTAAGTTTGCAGTTCCGACGTTAGAAAAGCACACAGGTGAAATCACCGCACCAACATGCGATGAAGAAACAGAATGCCTACTTTCTTTCGCCGCAGAAGAGGAAGAAGAAACTTTCAAAATCACAGAAGAGTCTGCAAAACTTCTTAAGCTAGGCGCTGGACGCTTTACTCTGCACGGCTACAGAGATGCAACAAGCGAGACTCCTGAATTGTTTGTAGGTGTACGCGCTTGGACACTAGCTCCAAAGTTGCTCGACGAGCCAGCACTTGACGACGAGCCAGCACTTGACGACGAGCCAGCACTTGACGACGAGCCAGCACTTGACGACGACTTGAATGGTGACGAAGACTAAGCCCTTTGGGTTTATTTCATAAAGAAAAACCCTGGGTTGGCCCGGGGTTTTTTGTATACACCAAGCCTGGCCGTTAGGCCTCAATCTTCGCAGTGGTATCAGAACAAACGGCCATTTAGATCCAAACAGGTTCAGTGGCTTCTTATTGCATTATTGCAAAAATGGGCCTTGGCGAGCACTGGCGAAGAAACCCAGACCACCTACCCTACTGAAATAACTAAAAATAATACTCGCTGCGCCATCTAGTTAGGTTTTATAGGAACACGGCAGCTAATTTGCTAGACTTGGCCCCTCGCACCAAGGGGCATTTGGACATGACAACTAAACGAAAAATTCTTGTTACCGCAGCGCTACCTTACGCAAACGGGCCAGCGCATTTAGGCCACCTTGTAGAGCAGATCTATACGGATGTTTGGGCACGCAACATGCGCATGATGGGACACGACTGTCAGTTTATATGTGCGGGCGACACGCACGGTACGCCGATCATGGTCCAGGCCAGAAAAAACAAGGTGGACCCAAAAGTATTTGTAGCAGAGAACCTAAATAGCCAAGTCGAAGATTTTAAGGCATTTGGAATTGAACACGCTTACTATGGCTCGACAGACTCTGACACCAATCAAAAGTTTGCGAATGCTTTTTACGAAACTCTAAAAAAATCTGGAAAGCTTGTAAAAAAAGATAGCGACCAGCACTACTGCGAAAGTGAAAGCTGCAATATGTTTTTACCTGATCGGTTCATCAAAGGAACATGCCCTAAATGCGGCACCAAAGACCAGTATGGCGACCAGTGTGAGTCGTGCAGTGCAACTTATGAAACCTCGGAGTTAAAAGAGCCGTTTTGCGCAAACTGCAAGGCAAAGCCCACGATGCGGCAGACCTCGCACTATTATTTTAAGTTGTCTGAATATACTGCCTTTCTAGAAAAGTGGGTCCCCAAAGCCACAGATTCGGCCGTAAACGCTAAACTGCAAGAGTGGATCCAAGGCGGCCTACAAGACTGGTGCATCAGCAGAGATAAGCCCTACTTCGGTTTTGAGCTTCCTGACGAGCCAGGAAAATACTTTTATGTTTGGCTCGACGCTCCGGTTGGCTATATATCTGCTACAGAAGAATTTGCAGCCCAGAAAAATTTAAATGCAGATCACTATTGGCGCGACGAAGATACAGAGATCTACCACGTCATAGGAAAAGACATTATCCAGTTTCATGCTCTTTTTTGGCCTGCAATGCTCAAAGAAACTGGGTATTCCCTGCCCAAAGCAATTTTTACGCACGGAATGCTTACCTATAAAGGCAAGAAGATGTCGAAGTCGCGTGGAGATTTTGTCGCAGCTTCAGCATTCAGAAAGTTCATGGACCCGGAGGTCCTACGTTTTTACCTCACAAGTAAAATGGGGCCTGGAATTCAAGACTTTGCTTATTCGGGCGAGGACCTGGTTGCTAAGGTAAACAGTGAGTTAGTTGGCAAAATCACAAACGTCGGATCTCGCGGCGCACAGATGCTTGCCAAGCACTTTGATCGAAACCTAGCAAAAAATATCAGCTCCGATTTAAACGAAAAACTAGCTCTAGCTACTAAAAAAGCTTCTGCCGTGCCTGAACTTTTTGAAAAGCGTGAATTCTCGAGAGCCATGCAAGAAATTAGAGAAATAGCTGAAGACGCAAATAAGTTTTTTGACAAAAACGCGCCTTGGAAAATGATCAAAGAAGACAAGGAAAAGACCCACGAGGTTTTAACCTGTATGCTTGGCTACTTTAAGGTTTTAGCTATATGCCTAACACCAGTAATGCCCGAGTATGCGAGTAAAGCAAAAACTCTGCTTGGGTTTAAAGATGAGTTTAAATGGAGTGATTTAAGCGCGGAGTGGCCTTCAGAGCAGATTACAGCCTACACACACCTCGCTACGCGGGTTAAAGAAGATCAAGTCGAACAAATATTTGAAGAAACCAGAAAACAGTTTGGAGCCCAAATGGAAAATAGCGAAGCAAACGCTGAAGTAAAAAAGACAGAAGCCCCGGCAGCAGAAGAGCCAAAGTACATCACAATAGATGACTTTTTCAAGGTGGAGCTAAAGGTAGCCAGAGTGATCAAAGCAGAAGAGATTCCTGAGGCCAGAAAGTTACTGAAATTGCGTGTTGATCTAGGTGGTGAAGACCAAAGAACGATCTTCGCCGGGATCAAAGCGTCATACACTCCAGAACAGCTCGAGGGTAAACTCATTGCTGTTGTCGCAAACTTAAAACCAAGAAAAATGAAGTTTGGCGTCTCCGAAGGAATGCTTATAGCAGCCGGAGAGGGTTCGGATGCTTTCTTGATGTCGCCAGACGCTGGCGCCAAACCAGGTGATTCCATCGGGTAGTTTGAAGGGTAATTTGGTAGATGGAAGTTCAACTGTCAGATAGAGCCGACAAGCTCGCACGAAGACTATTAAAGCTCAGCCGAGGTTTAGAAACAGAGTTTGATAGCTCGCAGGCCGCAAAGCTACGCGGCTCGCTAGAGGATTTATCAAAGCTGGAGCCACCGCGCGGGATGGAATCGCTTTTTTCAAGGCTTGGGCGCATTGAGCCTACAGATATCCAGCGCGTCATCGAAATTTCTGTGGGCCTAGAGCACCTGCTTGGCCTAAGTTTAAAAGATGAAAACATCGTCGTGCGTCATAGCGATCACGATGCGCCTCTGGCTATTACGACGCTTCCTTTTTCTGTCGCGCTCGAAAATCTTCGTTCAGCTTTTAACGTCGGCAGCATCCTAAGAACCTGCGAAAACTTTGGTGCAGAATCGGTACACCTAATTGGCTACACACCAGAACCGGCCTCTAAAGCTGTGCGCAAAACAGCTTTGGGCGCTGAAGAGTACGTGCAAACAGCCATGCACCGCAGCATTGATCATCTTCTAGAGTCTACAAAGCACCCTGTGGTTGCTTTTGAAACGGTGGAGGGCGCAGAGAACTTTTACAATGTCGCTCTTCCTGCAAACCCAGTTTTTTTATTTGGCAACGAACGCTTTGGGCTAAGCACAGAAACCCTACAAAAGTGCGACAAGATCGTTCGGATACCTATGCAGGGTAGAAAAAACTCTATGAACGTAGCAAACAGCGTAGCTGCAGCACTGGGCTACTATTGCTCGAGGATGTTAAAGTGACCTCTGAATCTAGCTTCAAATCAAACATTGAAAACCGCATCGAAAAAAATGTGTCTCTAAAAGATTATTCAACGATTAAGATCGGTGGGCCTGCGGCATTCTTTTTTTCTGCTGAAACAGGGCCTGACATCAAAGAAGCTTACGCATGGGCCAAGTCCAAAAATTTGCCTGTTTTTATTTTGGGTGATGGAAGTAACACCTTGTTTTCCGATGTTGGCTTCGATGGTCTCGTACTACACAACCAGCTAAAGGGTGTAGAGTGGTCGGAAAACAGCGAAAAAGTAACTGCAAAGGTTGCTAGCGGCGAAAACTGGGACTTGTTTGTGCAAGCCTGCGCAGACAAAGGCCTAAGCGGCGTTGAAGCTATGTCTGGCATCCCGGGACAGGTCGGCTCAACCCCCATTCAAAACGTCGGTGCCTACGGACAAGAGGTAAGCATGCGAATCGAGTCGGTAGAAACGATGGAGTTAGAATCCGGCCAATCAAAAACTTTCTTTCAAGAAGAGTGCGAGTTCGCTTACAGAACTAGTAGGTTTAAAACGGCAGATAAAGCTAAGTATTTTGTTTCGGCCGTAAACTTTGAGTTTGTAAAAAATGAAGAGCCAAAAATACTGTACCAAGAGCTTTTTCACTACGTGAAACAAAACATGCGCTACAAGACTCTAACGAGCATTCCAAATAAGCTAAATGCTATCCGGCAAGCCGTACTCAAAATCCGTTCAAAAAAATCAATGGTAGTAAGTCCAAAGGATAAAAACTCTCATTCACTCGGGTCTTTTTTTATCAATCCAATTGTTGGGGCAGCTACTTTAAAAGGACTGAAATCAAAGATGAGCAAAGAGCAAAAAAAATCTTTCCGTACCCACAAAGTATCTGGCCTATATAAATTATCTGCTGCCTGGCTCATAGAACAAAGCGGCTTCAGCAAGGGATACACACACAAATCAGCACGGCTATCTAAAAACCACTGCCTTGCCATCTGCAACTACGGCAGCGCTTCTTCAACTGATGTGAAAGCTCTGGCAGAAACTATCCACGAGACAGTCAAAGAGAGATGGGGCGTGGAGCTACATCCAGAGCCTGGCTTTGTTGGGCCTTAGGTTTTAGCCAAAGCCTATATGTCTATGGCGTAGATATATCTTTGTTATATGTCTGAAAAATTGAAGAATGTAGACATATGGAAAAGTTTAGCTCTACAAAGCCCTATAATCACTTGATTTTTACCACTCAAAAAGAAAGTTGAGTCAAAAAAAATACTGAGAAAATGTTACTTATTAGCCCACGTTGGAGCAGACTTAGCAAAAAAAGCATCTAAACCTGCCTTGCCTTCTGCAGATGATCTCGCATCAGCAATTGCTTTCTGACAGGTATCAAAGCTTAAGTCTGTTCTTAACAAAGCCTTCATTCTTGCTACGGCGCCTGGTCCAGATTTTTTAATGTATGGAAGGTATTCACCTAGCCAACCTTGAGCATCAGCGTTAGCGTCCACAACAGTATCGACAAGCCCTAGACTCGCCGCTTCGCTTGCGCCAAGCTCTTTGGTTGTGACTGAAAGCTGCCTAACTTTGCCAACAGATAGTCTTTGCAGAAGGTATGGAGTGATCACAGCAGGGATGATGCCAAGCCTTGCTTCACTTAAACAAAACAAGGTCCTCTCGTCAGCTACTACCACATCACAGGCAGCGACTAACCCGACAGCTCCGCCATAAACTCTACCCTTAGCAAATACGATGGTCGGCAGAGGGCACTCTGCAATTGCTTGAAACATCGAAGATAGTCTTTGGGCTTCTTTTAGGTTTCCGGCCTGGTCTAACTTAGCCGATTCACGCATCCAGTTTAGGTCTGCTCCAGCACAAAAATGCTTTCCTACCCCCGTAAAGACTACGTACCTTATGTCTTCTAGCTCCGTAGCACTTTCGAAACCAGACTTGATTTCATCTAGCAGTTCCGAGGTTAGGGCATTAGCCTTATCTTCGCGGTTTATCGTCAGGTGCAAGCCTTGCATCCCAAGAGCATCTACTTTTACTTCTTGCAGTAGAGCTGGCATTTTTCACCTCGTCACAGTTTTTGTATTAAACTTGTCTTTTATACCCTGCCAATACGCTCCGGTTTTTAAAACTCGAGCTTTCTTGTCAAGGAGGGTATGATCTTTCGGGTATGTTAACAAATTTTGTGGGTAGGTTATGTCTGCTTTTTTTAAATATATAAACGACGTCACATGGGGCGCGTCCCTAGAGCAGCGAATAGATGTTTTCACGGATGTTTCTTGCATAAAAACTGCCTGTTTCGAAGGCAAGTTTGGGAAGCATATAAAGATAAAAGGCCCTAAGCAGGTTCACGGCAAAGACTGGGTCCAGCAAGAAAACTGCGTTCCAGACTTCAGAGCGGATGCTGTCTACGGACAAAACACAGAGCTTATAGGGGTCTTCACTGCTGACTGCCTTCCTCTACTTTATGTAAACCCAGAAAAGAATGTCGCAGGAGCTGTGCATATGGGTTGGCGCGGGTTATGCGCTGGGATCCTTGAATCTGCGCCTGTTGATGCTAAGTTTGTGGATAAAACTACGCTGGTCGCGCTAGGCCCTTGCATACGCCCAGAAAGTTTTGAGGTAGGGCCTGAGGTTTTGGCGCAGTTCACGGCTAAGTTTCAAGTTGAAATGCAAGAAGCTTTTTGGCTAGCAGTTTCAAAAGGCAAAAACGATCGTTGGCATATAGATCTTCAGATGTTCGCTGTCTACGAGCTTTTTAAACTTGGAATCAAAGCAGAAAACATCGAGGTTCACCAGGTAGACACGGTATCACAGAACCATAACTGGTTTTCTTACCGCTGCGAAAGCCCTACCGGAAGAAACATTGCATGCTTACAACTACGAAAATAAAAACAGAAGAGTCTAAGGTTCTCGTGCATTTCCCGCACTCTGGAACCAACATCCCTCAAGAGATTTTAGCTACCATGGATCCAGCCGTGGTTGCTAGCAGGCCAGATACAGACTGGAACCTACCGGAAGTCTATAAGCCATTTATCAAAGCAAGGTTTTCAAGCGTAGAAGCTCTTATGCACCGGTACGTGGTCGATTTAAACAGAAACCCAACCGGTGAATCTCTTTATAGTGACAACCGTTATATAAGTCAGATTGTCCCAAAGAAAACTTTTTCAGGCGAAAACATTTACCTAAACTCTGCACGTGAATCTAACACTGCGAAAAGGGTAGAGGATTTTTTTTGGCCACACCACCGGGCTCTTGAAGGCATACTCAAAAAAGAAGAAACAAAGCTCCTTGTCGACGCCCACTCGATCGCAAGAAACGTTCCAAGCCTATTCAAAGGAAACCTGCCTGACATCATCTTAGGAAATGGGGCTGAACTTGAGACTGCGCCTTTATCTTGGCTAGAACAAGGCGCTGCGACTCTCGAAAAAGAAGGCTTTTCGGTATCAATCAACACCCCTTTTCGTGGCGGCTGGATTACCCGAAGCTACCCAGAGCGGGTAAGCGGGCTACGGGCTATCCAAATTGAGATGTGCAACGACCTCTACCTTGACGGCGATTTCACGGGACCGACCAAGCAAGCTCAAACAAGTACTAAAGGCTTTAAAAAAACCAATAAAAACAAAGCTCTAAAACTTCAAAAAGCTCTCGATCTTCTTTTGCAAGTTTGGAACGAACTTGCTATCAAAGCCTAGTGGCCTGGGCGAGAACACCCAAGGCTTTAACTAATGCTACTTAACTAGAGCCGGACCCGTCTATTGATCACACCCAACTCATCTTGTGAGGCAGGCCTTCGTTTGCCAGCTGGCACCATAGAGCTGCTATCTAAATTTGCGCAGCTAGGGCTGGCTAGAGGGTTTGACCCACTGCAAGCGCAGGCAAAAGAGCGATCCCATAGAGCTTTTGATAATGCACGCCGCATCTATAAACGCGGTCCTGCTGGCGTCTGGCCTACTGGAAGTAGCAACATACTAAAACTAAGCTCCCTGCGAGAGATCAAAAAAAATATTGAAAATAAATTCATAGTTGCAGATCAGAAGTTCTATAAACTGTGGTCTAAAAAAATAGGACTAGCAGAGCAAAGAGTTTTTCTAGTGGATGCCCGGGAGTCAAAAAAGTCTTTTGAGGTGGCAGCAGAAATCGCCCAAGCAGCCGCAGACTCCACAGAATGGGTAGCACTTGGCGGCGGCTTGACATGTGATCTTGCTGCATTTGCAGCCTCTCTTTTGCAAGTAAACATTTCTTTTGTGCCCACAACATTTTTAGCAGCTGTAGACGCATGTGTTGGCGGAAAAACAGGAGTAAATCTTTTAGGTATAAAAAACATCGCCGGATCGTTTTACCCCGCAGACCAGGTACATATTTTTCCGAAGTTGTTCGAGACCCTTTCAGACTACGACTACTTCAACGGAGCAACAGAGGGGCTAAAACTACTGCTCCTGCAGAGGGAGCATGACGAAGCCTCGAGGTTCTGGGCCTGTTGCCTTGCAAGGAGAACAAGCAACGAAACCGTTGTTTCGCTGGCAAAAAACAAAGCCAGGTTTATACAAACCGATACTCATGACCAAGCAAAACGCTCGCTTTTAAACTTTGGCCACACCCTTGGTCACCTTATCGAAACTACCAGCATACGCAAGAATCAGCCTGAACCTATTGGGCACGGAGCTTCTGTTCTTTTTGGTATGTACCTAGAATTAAAATTTTTAGGTAGGCCTACGAATTTTCTAGAAGCTTTTTTAAAAGACCGAATAAAAGCAGACACTCGTTTTGCGGGTGACCTTGAGCGCGTAAAAAAGATGCCTGAAACCTTCTTAAGCCTGGGCCCGCTGATCAACGATAAAAAAAATAAAAATCAAAAAATTGGGTTTTCTGCTACCCAAGAAAACCCTGAGTGTTTCATTCATTATTTTGAAAAAGAAACAGTTACGTCTTTTATACAAAGTAGCTGGAAGACAGAGCTGGAGAGTTTGACTTGCAAGAATTGATTCAGATGATGCTCGCTTTTTTCTTGGGACTAATCAGCCCTGGGCCAGACTTTGCTATTGTCTCGGGCCACGCCAGCCAATACGGAAGAAGATCAGGTGTATATGCTGCGCTTGGCATATCCTCTGCGGTTTGGATACTGGTGTTTGCTTCTTGCTATGGTTTGCAAAACCTATTTAGTGTTTACCCGCAATCAACGATGTATTTTCAACTAATTGGCGCTGTGTTCCTTGCGTATTTAGGCATAAAATCACTATCTGCGCCACTTCAGAAACCAGATTCGATACACCCATTACATAAATCCGACAGGGTCAAGAGCAGCTGGTTGACTGGTTTTCTGACAAACATAACCAACGTAAAAGCAGTCTTGTTTATCTCGGGCGTACTTTCACAGCATTCAGAGTACATACAGACTTTCGATCACGTGCTTTTGATCACCGCCCTAATTACCGTTGGAACTTTTTTTTGGTTCTCTTTTATCGCATTTTTGTTTTCTATACGCGGTGGATCGATCGTCAAAAACATACAGGTTTATGTTCCGCGTGTTATGGGGATATTCTTGCTCTATCTAGCCTTCACGTTTTTAATCTCTTCAGGGATTTTGCCTATAAAAAGCTAATACCTACAGACACAATCAAAAAGGCAAGAGCGGTAGATAAAGTCACGGCCTCGGTAGCAAATAGCTCATCGCTTTTTGTAACGCTTGAGATAGCAACCGTGATCACCGCCACAGGCGAAGCGCAAAGAACAAAAAATGCAACCAAATGGCTATGATCAAAATCAAACACGTGCTTAGCAAGAATTGTAAAAAGTAAAGGCGCTAAAAACGTCTTCAAAATAACCAAACACCAGAGATCTAGCTTGAACTTACGCGAGACCTTTAAGGTCGCGCCCAAAATAATAAAGGCCAGCGGAAAAGTTATCTCTGCGCAGTAGGTCAAACAAGAGACAGCAACTTTTGGTAGGTCGATACCGGCTACGACAAAAGTCGCACCGATCAGCATGGAAACGATGAGGGGATTTAGTAGAAAAGCTACAAGGCCTGCAAAAGCACTTTCGTGTCTTGGATATACTAATGCGGTAAGCAGGTTGTACAAAACCATTGAAGCTCCAATAGAAAAAAGAACATTTGTAAGCGCTGCCCCGCTAACCAGCGTCTCTAAAACGGCTAGGCCAAAAATCACCAAATTCCCACGGAAGGAACCCACCAAAAAAGGAATCTTCTTATCTTGAGAAAAGTCAAAAAGCCGGAACATTGCTACTGCAACGAAAAAATTGAAAAGAGTAAATGCTAAGAAGAGATTTAAAAATATAGGATCAAAGTCAAAGCTGCGTTCTAACGAAATAAACTTTAAAACAATAAGTGCTGGCAAACACACGTAGTAAACTACTTTATTGCCCTCACGGATAAATGAATGACCAATCGTTCCGGTCACCCGCAGCGTCCAGCCAATAAGCAGCATCACCGGAATCGGTGTTAAAACAATCATTACTTTCCACAGAGAATTCACGTCCATATCCCTCCTATCGGCTTCTATCGTTAACTACCCTCTCGGCAGAAGTTGCCTTGTTTTTAGCCAACATTATGCTTTGCAATCTATTGGCCAGTCGGCTAAAAATGGGAAGCGCTAGCTATACAATTAAATAAAAGCCAAGGAGGCGAATATGTTCAGGTTGAACGGTTTATTTATTACTTTGTTTTTTTGCACTTCTCTACAAGCCGCAAGTTTTCAGTGGCTCGTAGACGAAATCAAAATAGAATTCAAAGATCGGATTGCAGAATGTAACCTTAAAGTTTTGGGCCGAGAAGACTTTCAACTCGCTCCTCAAAGAGAAACCACAGGTGTGATCGTCAACCAAAGTGGCGAATGGAGTCGAGAAGTTGCATACGTGTCAGAATTTATCGGAATAGCAAATACTTTTCGAATCCAAAACGGAGCTCTACAAAACCGCTATGACGTTGACCTGTCGCAGTTTCAAATTCGGTTTGTGACGCCCTACCTGGGCAGCGTAGCAAGAGCTATCTCTTTGACCCGCGGGAAAACTCGCAAAGGGTTTACGACTGATTATACAAAGTATTATTGCCGAAGCGGGCAGGTCTCCTATCTAGAGTTTAGAGTCTGTTTGGAAGAAATGTATCTAGAGCCACTTATCGCTGAGTTGTGTCACGCATAGGCGCATTCTGAGGTCTATTGTAGTATAAAGGTAAGAGTTATCTCCGGAACAAATATCCGAAGATTTGATCGTTTACAAAGGAGTTAAAGTTGGGAATTCCAAAGCTGAATACCGATATGTGGAATCTGCTCGAAAACATAAGAAACGGATGTGGCACCGTACAAACAGAAGGCCTAAAAGATGAGGTGGTAAAAGAGTTTTTAACCCAATCTACCAGCCTCCAAGAAGCCATATCTGATGCGATAGTTGCGCTAAAAAGTATGGATGTTGAAATTCTAGAGCTAAGAAAAAAACCTGAGAGCGAAATGGTTTCAGGCTTGCAAGAAGGTATATTAAACTTCTACCCTTCTACCCAAACAAACCCCTACGTACCACTGGCTGCCAAAGGGCCATGGATCATTACCATGCACGGCCGGGTTGTTCATGATTCAGGCGGCTACGGCATGCTCGGTTTTGGACATAACCCAGAGTTTGTCGTGGAGGCTATGGCAGGAAAGCAAATCATGGCAAATGTTATGACAAGCAGCCCGAGCCAGCAAAAAGTTGTCAGAGCTTTGCGCAAAGAGCTGATCTACAGACGGAAAAGCGATCCTTATTTTAGATTCATTTTTATGAATAGCGGCTCTGAGTCTGTAACGGTCGGGACAAGAATCTCAGACCACAATGCGATGCTTCATATTGGCCCTGGCGGGAAATATGAAGGCAGGCAGGTACGATTTCTTAACCTAAAAGGAAGCTTTCACGGCAGAACAGACCGTCCGGCAAAAGCCTCAGACTCTTGCCGAAAAAAGTATATGCCGCTGGCAACCTCACACGAAAAAGAATACACATACTCGGTTGAGCCAAATAACCTTGACGAGTTGAAAGCTGCATTTGAATGGGCAGATAAAAATGACGTTTTTTTTGAAATGATGCTCATGGAGCCAGTTATGGGCGAGGGCAACCCAGGGCAAGCTATTAGCCGCGATTTTTACGACCTTGCCAGAAAGCTTACCCTTGAGCATGGAGCGCTACTTTTGATGGACTCCATACAAGCCGGACTGCGGACACAAGGCTGCCTAAGTATCTGCAGCTATCCAGGGTTTGAAGACTGCACCCCTCCGGACCTGGAAACGTTTTCAAAAGCTGTCAACGCAGGGCAGTTCCCACTTTCGATTCTTGCCATGAGCGAGCGAGCTGCAAATCTTTATAAGCGTGGCTTTTACGGAAATACAATGACTGCCAACCCACGCTGCCTAGATGTGGCTGTTTCAGTACTAAATAAAGTGACCCCTGAACTCAGAAAAAACATCGTAGAGCGTGGTGAAGAGTTCATTGCTGAGTTTGAAAAGCTAAAAGCTGAGTTCCCTGAAATTGTCCTTGGCGTCCAGGGAACTGGGCTGCTATGTGCAATGGAGTTAAACCCAGACAAGTTTCAGGTAACCGGAGAAAAAAACCTTGAAGACTACCTTCGGCGCAAAGGAATGGGAGTAATTCATGGAGGTCAAAACGCTCTAAGGTTTACGCCGCACTTTCGAATTACCAGCGAAGAGGTAAAAATGATCTCTAATATGATTCGAGATACCTTTGCAGCTCAAGCAGCGTCTTAACCTAAATCGGTAGGCTTAGTTAAAAAAGTAAAACAAAACCCACCTAATGGTGGGTTTTTTAATGTCCTCAAACAGGGGGGGGTGAGAAAATTTAAATTATGCAGGCTTTGCAACTGGTGGCGGAATAGAGCCTGGCTTTTTAACAGGTACGCTCAATTTAACTTTTCGCTCCAAAGTCTTATCTGCAGCAAGCTCTTGCGTGGTACCTTCTGAGTTGTTCATGTGTACAGCGCCGTTTAGTGCAGCACCTTCCGCCATAACAAGCGACTTAGAATATACGTCTCCGTCAATCAAACAGTTTGGAGCAAGAGACACTCTACCTTTTGACTTGATTGAACCCTCTACTCTACCGTGAACCACAACTTCGTCCGCTGTAATGTCACCTTTGATCAAAGCCGTCTGCTCGACTACGAGCAAACCTTCCGAAATAACTTCTCCGTCGATCTCTCCGGCAATTCTTGTTGAACCTTGGCAGTAAAGTTTACCAACAAAGTTACAACCAGTAGTAAGAATAGTTACTGTTGTATCGTTTCCACGTCTAGGTGTAACCGCAGGCCTTGTTGGCGCTCCGGCGTTCGTATTAGACGTTGTCTTCTTTCCAAACATAATAATCTCCTCGACTTGGCTTACCCTACTCTTCGGCGCATTGGCCAAGGTGGTTTAAGAAACCGCACCTAATTTTCGCACGATCCACTTGGCTCTTCTAGCAAAATACAGCAAATTTCTCATATATATTCAGAGAGCTTGCTAGAGTTTTGAATAAATAAAAAAAACCCCAAGAAACCCAAAAGTTTCGAGGGGGTATATATCTGAAAATAAAATATTAACGTTTTGAGAACTGGAAGCGAGCCCGCGCACCTTTTTGGCCGTATAGCTTTCTTTCCTTCTTTCTCGCATCGCGAGTGATAAGCCCTTTGGCTTTTAACACGCTTCGATGCTCTGGGTTCTCAGCTGCTAGGAGCTTTGATAGAGCATGCCGAATAGCACCGGCTTGGCCCTGAAGCCCTCCACCAACGACTCGTACGTGGATATCAAACTTTCCAAGCGAGCTTGTTAGCTCTAAAGGTTGACGCACGATCATTTTCGACGTCTCTCTTTTGTAATAGTCATCCATGTCACGTTTGTTGATTTTAATTAGTCCACTACCAGGTGTTGCATAGAGTCTTGCGATAGAAGTCTTACGCTTACCTACAGTATGTTTTTGCTTTGCTGCTGCCATTTGTCGTTTCCTTACGTTCTATCTACTTATGATTTCGCAAGCCTAGGCTCTGCTGCCACTGGCTTTTGTGCTTCTTGTCCGTGCTCTGGTCCAGCATAGACGCGAAGGTGCTTTAACAACTGATTGCTTAGCTTGTTTTTAGGAAGCATGCCTTTTACAGCTGAAAACAAAACTCTCTCTGGATTTTTTTCCATCACAACATCAGCACGGGTTGACCTTAGACCGCCCATATAACCTGAATGCTTATGGTAGAGTTTTTGTTTTGCTTTACCACCTGTAAAAACCATTTTTTCTACGTTTGTAACAACAACATGATCTCCGCCAGCAACGTGCGGGCTAAACGTCGGCTTGTCTTTGCCGCGTAAAACGCGAGAAATCTCTGTAGCCAATCTTCCAACTACTTTTCCGTTAGCATCGAAGTGGACCCATTTGCGGTCAACTGTCTGCGGATTTAAATGTGGGGTTTGCTTCATGATAGAACCCTTAACTTCCTAAATTTGTGGTCTATGGCTTTTTAGCTTGAGCCTCTACCGGTCTTAAAAAACAGTCTTTCAAAGTAGAAGGGGCTCTCCCCAGTCACTTTGAGCTCCCCACTATCCCTCAAGCGCCCCGCGAGGTCAATGCTAATGTCCCCAGTACTCATAGGCATACAAAGGCTGGCCCCCAGAAAATGGCAACCAGAATTCAAAAAACTTTAAGGTTCTGAAATCATTAATAATATATGGAACCCGGGGTACGTGGGAACGGAATCACGTCTCTGATATTAGCCATAGAGGTCACATACTGGACAATACGCTCGAATCCTAAGCCAAAGCCACCATGCGGACATGTACCAAATTTACGCAGATCCAGGTACCAATCAAGGTGCTCAGGCGAAACAGACATTGCCTTCATTCTCTCGACTAGCTGCGGCAGGCGTTCCTCCCTTTGGGAGCCGCCAATAATCTCGCCCACTCCTGGCACGAGAACATCCATGGCAGCAACTGTTTTGCCGTCTTCGTTCATCCGCATATAAAATGCTTTGATATCTGCCGGGTAGTCGATCACTGCGATCGGGCCCTTAAAAACTTCTTCGCACAAATACCGTTCATGTTCCGTCTGGAGATCGCTGCCCCACTTTGGCTCGAACTCAAACTTCTTACTACTTTTAGCCAGTAGATCTATTGCGTCCGTATAAGTAACCGTCTCTAGCTTTGCACTAGCCAGCGCCAATAAATCCTCGGAGGACTTTCCTTTGTAAAACTTTTTGAAAAACTGCATCTCTTCTGGGTGCAACTCAGCTACGCGCTTAAAGACATGTTGAAGCAGCGCAAAAGCCAGATTTTTAACATCCTGCAAATCTGCAAAAGCCACCTCTGGCTCTACCATCCAAAACTCTGCGAGATGGCGAGAGGTATTGGAGTTTTCAGCTCTAAAGGTTGGGCCAAAAGTATAAATACGTGAGTGCGAATGCGCAAAGGCCTCACCCTGCAGCTGCCCGCTAACCGTTAAAAAAGAATCGTTGCCAAAGAAATCTCTCGAAGAATCATACTTCAAACCCTCTGCCTTGACCGGAAAGGTAGTGACCCGAAACATTTCCCCGGCACCTTCGGCATCGCTAGAAGTAATAATAGGTGTATGCACCCAAACAAAACCTTGCTGGCGGAAAAACTGATGAATTTCTTGCGCAATTGTATTGCGAATTCTAAAAACAGCGTTGTGCGTATTTGTACGAGGCCGTAGGTGTAGTATCTCTCTTAAAAACTCTAAAGTGTGGCCTTTTTTCTGGAGCGGATAGTCGGTCGGGCAAGATCCAATGACCTCAAAGCCTGACGCGGCCACTTCCCAGCTTTGCCCTTTTGCCGGTGACTCTTTGATTTCACCCACAACTTTTAGGCAGGTCCCCGTTTGGACATCGCCAAGGTTTGCAAAACAGCCAAGCTCCCTGTCGACCACGCACTGCAAAGTCCCTTGAAAACTGCCATCACCCATAGCCAAAAAGGCACACGCTTTGCTTTCGCGCTTACTGCGAACCCATGCATAGACCTCTACGCTTTGACCAGCTTTGGCACCGGCCAAAATCTCTTGGATAGTTGCTTTTAGCATACGCCTCTACTCCTTTTTTGCCGTATTGTATCGTGCCCAACTCTACTTTAAACTATACTCTTAAACAAATGTCGGAAAATACAGGTAAACAGGAGCAATTGTTGAATGCATGCAATATGAAATTGTTTAAGGTCATAGCCCACCGCGGTGCAAACAGGGAGGCTCTGCAAAACACGCTGGCTGCGTTTGAGGCTGCCATCGATAGCGGCTGTGACCGCATTGAGCTAGACGTGCACCGCACGGCTGATGATGCACTTGTTCTCTATCATGACTTTGAGGTCGCGGGTAAAAAAATTGCAGACACTACCTACTCTCAGCTAAGTAAGCACGAGCTAAGTGACGGCAGCAAGATTGCAACTCTTGACGTAGCCCTCAAGCTGCTAGACCGGGTTGAACTAAACATCGAGATAAAACCTACAGACAAGAGAACCGTGGAAGTACTTGCTGACTACACGAAAAATAAAAATTTAGAAAAAATAGTTTTCTCCAGTTTTTATGGAAAAGCCCTTGGCCACCTCAAGCAGCACTTTCCAGCGGAGACCGTTGCTTTTCTTTGGGGGTTAGAGCAGCTCAACATGGCCGAACACCCCATCAGTCATTTTTCGCCGCAGGTATGCATGCACAAATATGGGCTTAGCATCTTTCACCCTAAAGCAGAGATGGTTGATAGGCCTTTGATGGAATTTGCCAAAAACAGCGGCTGGCTAGTGTATCCATGGTGTGCGATGGCCGACGAGCAAGAAAACCGTGAAAAGCTGTGGGGCGAACTTATAGAGCTTGGAGTAAACGGGCTTTGCACAAACGAGCCCCGAGCCTTGAGGCAATACCTAGACAAACTTCAAAAAAGAAGCGACTTGGTTGAGCAAGGCTTAGATGCCTTGCCCAAAATATCCATCAAAGATTAGCTGCAGGCCTACTTACCTACTGGTCGTAGAAATTGTCTAAAATATCTAAAGCCACCTCACCCAAGGCGCCTTTTTTTTCGAGAGTTCCCATCATCCCATAAATAGATGCAGTTTCTGTTCTTTCAGAAGAGTCACCCAAAGCCTTTGTTTGAGAGCGCGCGACTTTTTGGATGATGGATTTGGGCGTTAGCTTAATTGCAGCGTTTGCAATCGCACCTAAAATCTTTTTGCCACTCGAGTCCTCTTTGCGAGCAAGGGTTATGGAATCGACAAGGTCTGTGAAAAAAAGACCTATCGAAACAGCGTGTACAGGCATTACCGACAAATGAATGCTTGGCGGCGTGGTGTTGCGATCAAAGGTCCAACCTTTATCTTGCATACGGTCGGCAACCTTATAAATATCTAGCTCTTTTGACGCAATAGCTAGAATGCTCGATTCTACTTCTTTGGTGATAGAGTAAACGCCTTCTGTCGCTTCAATACGCTCTAAAAACCTGCAGGTAAGCTCATGTACTAAGTTAAACTTTTGCACGTAGCCATCTTTTCCGAAATACTGCAAGCAAGCCCAAGCAGCAGCAATGGGGCCTCCAGACTTTGAACCCAGCACGGTCGTTGAGATGTAAACGCCACCTTCCCATCCTGTGCAGCAAAAAAACTGCTTACGCCGAAGCTTTCCATTTTTGTACAAAACCACGCTTGCCCCCTTTGGGCAAAAACCATATTTGTGCAAATCAACCGAGATAGAGGTCACCCCTGGGACCTTCAAATCAAAGCCGGGGACCTTAAGGCCAGCTTCTCGCCAAAACCCAAGTACAAGCCCCCCAATACATGCATCCACGTGACATAAGATTTTATTTTTTGCAGCAAGCGCTGCGACCTGCTCAACAGGGTCAACGACCCCATGCGGATAACTCGGCGCAGAGGCAACCAGTAGAATCGTGCGCTCGCAAATATTTTTTTTGTAGTCTTCTGGGTCCGGCCGAAAACTTTGGCCAGAAACAGGGATCTTGCACATTTCCACACCAAAATAGTGCGCGGCTTTATCAAAAGCCGGGTGAGCCGTAGTCGGAAGAATCATTTTAGGTTTTGTGCCTTTGGGCAAACGAGGCAGCGCGGAACTCGCCCACTCTCTTGCAGCCTTGACTACCATCAAAATACTTTCGGTACCGCCCGTGGTCATCGTCCCGCGGTTTTCAGGGCCACTGCCAAGTAAATCTCTTAGCATGGACACAACGTCATTTTCCATCTTGCGAAGACTTTTAAAAGCGGTTGGGTTTAGCGCGTTTTCACTCATAAACATTGCATTAGCTTTTTCCAGCATCGGATAGACATCGTCACCTCCGTAATAGCTCAAACAAAAACTTTTTCCGTTCTTCCATTCTATATCGCTAGATTTTAATTTTTCCAGTTCAACTAGCAGGTCGCCGGCAGACCTACCTTCTGTATTCCAAGGTTTTGACATAGTTATCTCGCGTGAGTAGTGATGTCTTTATTTTAGGTGGTTTTAGGGCTCAATGAAAGTCTGAGACGAGCTCTTGATCAAATCCGGTGAGAGCTCTTAGCTGCAGGCCTTTCGCGGCTTTGTGATCTTTTATGGGAAAAAAAGTGGGTCTTTCTACCGCCTGCTTTCTCCTGCTTGTCATCAAAAAAAGCCGGTCTACCACACCGAGAGCGTACATAGATTTTTGCACAGAGCTTCCGCCCTCAACCAAAATACTTTGCATACCCTGCTCTTTTCCAGCTTTAAGCAAAAGCGGGATCAACTCCTCTGGGCTATCTCCGGAAATCCAATCGATCAAGCTGCCGTGACCATCAATGCTTAGGAGGTCTTTATTCAAACAGCTAGCAATTACTTTTCGACTCTTGATGGAAGCAAGTTTATTCAACGCCAGAATGCTTTTGTCACACCACGAAGAGCCAGCAACAAAGACAGCAGGGTCTCTTTTTTCCAGGTTTTTATTTTCTAACGTGCGAACGCTCAGCTGCGGTCGGTCTTGTAAAAGTGTTTTTCTTCCGACTAAAATTCCGTCGAAACACTGGCGCAAAAAATGTCCGAACCTTTGCGAACGCGCTCCTGTTATTTTGGTAGGCTCTCCTGTGCTAGAGCCCATGCAAAACCTAGGGTCTACCGCTGCCTTTAGGCAGATGTACGGCCTCTGCTCAAGAGAAAAAGACTTTATAAATGGATCAAGCCAGGGAAGCTGCAGCCTTAAGCCAGGTTCTGCCATAGAGGCGTCAACGCTTTGTGCAGCAAGAAACTCAGTGGGTTTACCGTTTTCGGTAATCTGGCGGTTAGGATCCGGCCAAACATACACGACACGTTTGATGCCAGCTTCTACAATCAGGCTACAGCAAGGCGGCTGACTTCCCTGGTGATTGCAGGGCTCCAAGGAAACATAAATAGTCGCACCGCTAAGCTTCGCTTTGTTTCCTTTAGTACTGGCATTTTCAATAGCATTTTTTTCTGCGTGCGCCTCGCCGTGCCGCCTGTGCCAACCGTAACCGAGCACCTCTCCGTCATTGCTGCAAATCACAGACCCGACGCAAGGGTTTGGACTTGTCCAGCCTATGCCCATACCAGCAATAGCTTGGCACAAAAATACAGCTGATTGAGGGTCAGCTTTTTCACCGCTATCCAAGTAAGAAACAGAAGCTGCAGAAAGCTCGTCTAAAGGTAATTTTTTAAGATCTTCAATGCTCACGTTTACCCTTTTGCGGCCAAACAATGCCGGAGTCAGTTTGATAGGCAAACTAACACTTTAGAAGATAGGGTTCCATTGTTTGAAAAACAATTAAAAATAAAGGCTTATACTTAAAAACTTCTTCACACTGGCAAAGCATGCTCTGGCCCTTTTTGAAGGCAAAAGAACCTTTTATTACTGAAACTTAAGTGAAAGCCATTAGAATGATACGACGGTATTTCAACGAAGCAGTACACCTCAATCTAGGGAGCGCCAAATGAGCCATAAAGTCTGCTTGATCACAGGGGCCTCTTCAGGGATTGGCGAGTATCTGGCCTATGAATACGCAAAGCTAGGCTACAGGCTTGTACTGACCGGAAGAGATCAAAAACTAGATGCTGTAAAAAACCGGTGCAACTCGAGGTTCCCAAAGATACTTGTTCAGCCAGAACTGGTCGACGTAAACGACGAGCAGGGCATGAAAGAGATGATAAATAGGACCCTGAGCAACAGCGAGCTCGGAAGGCTCGATGTTGTCGTTGCGAACGCTGGGTATGCCTCTGGCGGGCCGCTTGAAAAGATTTCCGTAGATATCTACCGCAAGCAAATGGAAACCAATGTGTTTGGGGTTTTGCACACAATCTACCCTTGCCTGGATGCGCTTAAAAAGTCCAAAGGCAAGCTAGCTCTTATAGGCAGCGTCAACAGCTACCTTTCGGTCCCAACAAACTCTGCATACAGCATGTCTAAGTATGCACTTCGTGCACTCGGCGAAGCGATCACCTATGAGCTATCACCTAAGGGTGTAAGCGTATCTATGATCTACCCGGGGTTTGTAAAATCTGTGATCCGCTTAAAGGACAACCATGGCAATGTTGTAGAAGACAAAAAAGACTTTGCGGCGAACCTTGCAATGCCCACAGACAAGGCTGCCAAACAAATCGCCCGGGCCATAGAACGCCGAAAAAAAGAAAAGATCATCACCTATCACGGGATTGTTGCCATATACCTAAAGCGATACGTACCATGGTTTGTCAGGCTGCTATTTAGGTTCCAAAGTAAAAGCCCAAAAAACAAAATCTTATAGATCTTTTTCTAGAAACATCGAACTGATCAATTTTTTAGGCAACACCTTGATCCCTGTTTTTTTTGAAAACATTTGAACTTCAGGCAGAAAAAAATCACTGGTTAGCAAGACGGTGTTTTTTTTATGTAACAGATTAGAGTCAGCAATTACTTCTGTGCCTTTTTTCTTTTCACCCCAAAAATTGTAGTCGACGAAGAAAAACCAGTCGCCTGCAGAAGTAATTCTTGCTGATTCAAAATCGGCGATGCTTTCAAAGCCTTTAAAATAACCTTCATTCAATTTGTGTTCAAAATACTTTTGAATGGAAGTATCATCGTCGATCAAAGCAACTTTTTGAAAATCCTCTTGAATCATAGCTTTTGAAAAACTGCTGCTTATCTCAAGTGGCCTGGGAAACAAAATTTCAACTGTGGTTCCATGGCTAACCTGAGAATATACAGATAAACGGCCGCCAAAAGACTCTACCACTTCTTTAACAAAGGCAAGGCCAAGGCCTGTACCTTCTGCCTTGCCTACCGTAAAGCCTTTGTCGTAAATTTTTTCCAGGTTTTCTTTCGCTATACCCCTGCCGTTGTCTTTAAATACAATTTTCAGTGAACCTTCAACTTCTACGGCAGAGACACTAACTACTAGAGCTCGGGAGCCATCTTTGGACTCAAACGCATTCTTTAATATATTTTCATAAACCCGGCAGATAGACTCTTCGTTACCACCAAAGCAAAGTCGAACCGTGCTCGCTCTGAAGTTTTTACGAAGGATAATATCAGATGCCTGAGCTTCGATTTCTTTGGCCGAGCAGATCTCGCTCAGAGCATGAACAGGGAACATGTACATACTTTCTTGTTTCCCAGACATTTTTTTAGAAAGCTCGCCAAGTAGTCTATGAAGTCTTTGCACAGACTTTCTTTGCAGGCTATCTCTGGCTGCATCTCTACCTTTCAGCCTTAAAGAGGCTGCTAGTGCTGCCATCGGAGACCTCAGGTCATGGCTAATCTGCCTGAACAAGTCCGATTGATTTTCTAAAAATTCGTTTCTCGTCTTAACAAAAGAAGATTCTGCTTGCTCAAGGTGAAAATCACTTACTAGATGCCAAAATAAGGCAAGAGAGATAAATACAGGGTAGAACTTGCAGAAATAAGGTAATTCAATCATTCCGTGAAAAACTAAGATATCAGAAACAACCATGGGGGTGGTTAAAAGCAATGCTAGGCCGAAGTAAAAATGTTGCCGTGAAGAGGGGCTAAAATAAAACATCACATAAGGAAGTAAAAGGAGTAAAAATGACCCGCGCATAACCACATAGGAAACATCAAAGGAGCCCAAACCAACGAGCTCCGATATTGAGCTAAAACTACCGGCGACAAACAGCAACATAGAAGCAACATACAGGCCTTTTGCAAAAATCCATCTTTTGAACTCTGCCAACTCAAAGAGCTTAACTACGACGGCACACAAAGAAAAATCATGTAAGACACGGAGTAAAAAGTGAATGGGCCCAGCATAGTCAAGCGAAACAAACTGCCTAGGAACCTCAGAAAAACTTATAAGAAATAGAGAGGAGGAAAACATATATAAAGTTGGCCTACTAGAAAGTTTCTGCACTAGTCTGGAAGAGCCGTTAACTAGCACAGAGAGAAGCCCTAGAAAAAAACAAAGAACACCTAGGCTTAGGGGGACATTGACATTAAAGGTATCTCGAGTGACAGCAATGGAGCTAGCTTTAGAATCCGGAAAAAGCCCAAGTGGTCCAGCTCTAACCCCTACCTGAGATTTTTTGGGAGAATAGGTGGCGATAGTAAGCTGATGATGAAATCCCTGGTTTAAAACCAACAAACGCGGCATGTTTACAGTTAAGGTGTGATTTTTTCTGTACGAAAACATAGGCGGCAAACCACCGTGCCTACCCTGCTCTTTGCCATTAAGGTAAACAATTGCTACATCTCCAACCTCGCCCGCAACGAGCGTACAGCCGGTAGAAGAACAGTACTGCGGCATTTTTGCTAAGGTTTTTCTATATATAAGCCAAGGGGTAGAGGTGTTTCCAGCTTCTTTGCTATTGGGGAGTATGGTCTGAGACCAATCACAGACACTCAAACTGTGTATATTATCAAAGGAGCTTAAAGAGCACCTTTCCCAATTGCCAGAAAGGTCACCTTCGTGAGCTTTTGCGGCTAAAGAGCCCCCTAACCACGTGACAATTATTAAAAATAAAACCTTAAATCTTTTGTGCAATGAGGCCAACGCTTTCTCTACCATCAAGTCTAATATCTTCCGGAAACTCTGGCCTAGCAAAAGTACCGCATTTTATGACCTTAAACCCATACTTTTCCGCAAGAAATTCAAGAGTGTCTACATCGAAAAAAGTCATAAACTCTGGAAGATTTTTTCCTCGGTTTGGATCAACAGATTTTACATCTTCAATAAAACCAGCAAAAACTCCTTTTTGCGCAAGAAGCTTTTCATAAGTAGGGATAAAACCCTGAAAATTTTTCAGATAGCAAGTTTCGTTGACAATATGCAGCAACCCGCCCGGTTCAAGAAGCTTAGCAAAAAGAGAGAAAGCTTTTTCGATCCCGCTTGGCTTTAGGAAATGTAAAACCCTGCAGCAAAGCAACGATGAAAACTTTTCTTTATATCGATCATCGTCTAACACAGACAAGAAATCACCTGGGACTGTCTCCAGTTTATCCAATTTTACATTCATTTTTTGTGCACGCTGCCGAAGAATTTCTAAGTGCTGTTGGTCCAAATCATTTGCTAAAATGCGCTGTCCTCGGCCGAGGACTTCTAACGTTGAAACACCGTAGGCTGCACCGACCTCTAGAGCTTTTTCTTGGCCTGCAAAAGAAGCCGTAGAGTCGACAAAAGCTTGGGAGTATTCGTCTAAACCTGAGGTCATATATCCAGTTTTATTAAGCGTTGGTACAAAACCGCTTATCTCAACTTTTGGCATTCTGATTTTTTTCATTTTTGCTAAGCTCCAAAGAGTTGGGTACGGCCCGAAGTTTCAGCGTCACTACACTGATTTACCTGTTGACCCAAGGAATCTCAAGTTTAAGCGTTCCCAAGCCCAGCACTTAGGAAAAGGATGAGTTATTCTCATTAATTCCAGCACCTTAAAAACTCAAAAAATATCCCGCAGAAGCCTGCACTCTTTAAACTTCGCCAGCGAACTCGTATAAAAAGGCGATGTAGCCTTTTCATCGGCCACTAAAAACGGGACGGTTGGAAGCTCATCTTTGCGCAGTGTTAGAACTCTGTTTTTTCTAGCTTTCTGCTCCGGGGACAAGCGCCCTAGACTCTCGGCAAATTCAAAATTTCTTAACGTGTACTCATGCGCACAAAAAACCTGGGTCTTCTCTGGAAGGCTTAGCAGGTTTTGCACGGATGCATGTAGATTTTCCATTGTCCCCGTAAACAGACGGCCGCAGCCCATAGCAAAAAGAGCGTCCCCTACAAAGACGCACGAGTGCTCTGCAAAATAATAAGCTACATGGCAGGCCGTATGTCCAGGAACCTCAAGCAAACGAATCCTGTGATCTTCGAGCTCGCTAGAGTCTTTATCAAGCGAGCTGATCCCTACCCTGCAGTCTTTTTTACAGTTTTGCGGCCCGTAAACCTTTGCGCCAAAAAGATCTTTTAGCTTGGCTATTCCACCAACATGATCCACATGATGGTGAGTGGCTAAAATGCGAGTCAATCTTCCGCCAAGTTGCTCTAAAGCCTGCTCAATCACACCAGCATCGCCAGGATCAATGGCCGTCCAAGTCTGCCTGCTATCACTAGATATTAGGTATAAGTAGTTGTCTGCAAAGGCTAGTAGCTGGACTACCTCGAGCTCGCCATATACATATGAGTGCATACAAACCTCAACTTTAGGTTTTGCTGGATCAATCCAGCTAATCCAAGGCTACCGTAGTTCCTAGGCGTATGACAAACAAGCCTTCGGCCACCCCGTCAGGGCCTTTCTTAAATTCAACAATAAGTGAATCTGCTGCCTCGTCTCCAAAATCTCTTCTGGTATCTACAAGTAGCTTATCATTTTTGTTTAGATGGTTGCCTTTAAAATACATCTGCGTGGTGAGCTTGGTGCCGCCGTGTTCTACCCGAAAGTGCACGTGTGGCGGCCTATCCCAATTGCTAGTAGCCGGATACGCACCAGGCTCAACCGTAAGTGCCGAAAACTCACCTTCATCTGTGGTTTCAAGAGCAGCCCAATACTGAAAGTGTGGGTCCAATGCCGCCTTGTTTGGGTCGCTCGGGTGGTTATACTTCCCTGTATGACAAGCCTGCCAAAGGGTAACAGCTGCGCCTTGTAGGGGGTTTCCGTCCTTGCCCAAAACCAACCCGTTGATTCGAACCCTTCTGCCTTCGGCGGCAATCGGGCTCTGCCCTAGCCTTGTAAGGTCTGCATCGCTTTCAGTGCTAGTATCTTTTGGAAAAAAAGGTCCTTCTGTTTGTGGGGGCGTCACATCGCTGCTACCCTGACCCAAAAGTCTTGATGCGCCTACTGTTGCTGACAGCACCGTTGCCGACCCTGCAAGCCCTAAAAGGCCCCGTCGTGTTAAACCATCTTTTTTTTGCTTAGCCATGATGCGTTTCCTTTATCATTCGAAATTCGTAGCCACTTTGGAAAGTTTTTATAAACCCGTAAGTTCTTGTTAAATAGTATCGCCACAAAGCCTTCATCTGAAAAATAGCAGTTCACAATGGGTCTAATTAGCTGCGCTTATCTAAGAAAATTTTTACTTCGAGGAAAAACAGGGGATATTTGAACTGTGTTATGATTGGAACCCATGATAACCAGCCACTACAAGGGAAAAACCTTATGAAGATAGCCCCTCCAGCCTATTTATTTGATTTTGATGGTGTTCTTTTAGATAGCATGGAAGCACATGTAACTGCCTGGAAAGAGGCCATCGTCATGCTAGGTGGGAGCAAGCCGGATGCGGCTTTTCTAGATTCAATACGCGGTTTATCGGTCAAACAAATTGCGCCAAAAATCAAAGAGTTTTATTTGCCAAACTTAAATGAAACAGAAATTTATCAGCTTAAAATAAAAATAGTAAACCAAAAAGATGCTATTTACTTTCCCGGCGCTTTAGAAAGTTTAGAAAAAGCATGCTCCATTGCGCCTACTGCTATCGTCACCAACGCTCCCCGGCAGTTTGCCCACACCCACCTTGCAAAAGCGTTTAAGGGCGAAACGCCTTTTCCGGTTTTCGCCCGAGAAGATCACCCTATACCTAAACCAAGCCCTCTGGCTTACCTAAACGCCGCCGAAAAGATTGGCGTAACTAAACAGCAAATTAAAAAAGTGATTTTTTTCGAAGACTCGCTGCACGGACTGAAAGCTGGAGTTACAGCTGGCATGCAAGGCATCGGCGTTGCCCCCAAGCACGAACATGGATCTCTGATGTCTGCAGGCGCGGTGCAGTGTGTTGAAAGTGTGCGCGAGTACTTTGATTTATAGAGTTAATTTATAGAGTCAACTTACAGACAAAAATATAGGGGCTTAGAGCCCCTATGGTTAAATATAACTTTTCTTTTTTATTTTCTCTAAAATAATTTTCTCTGGCATGATCGGATCCCGCGGATTTACGGTAAACAAAGCCTGCTGTTCGCAGCGCCTCTTTTCTTTAATCAGCCAATGCAAAATCGAAGCTAACTTTTTATTTTTCGGTGATTTGAAAAACGGGTCGTTAGCTAAAATATCTTTTGCTTTCTTCAGAGCTCTAAGATCGCTAGCGTTGTCACTTTTAACCGTGTAATCAGCAAGATCATACTTTTTGATGTCCTCTGGAAGCACGCCCAAAAAACGAACCTCTGGAGCGCTATAGTCAGCATTGCGGATGAGCGATGCTGCAGAGCCAGCCTTAAGAGTACGAAAAATATTTTGGATAGTATAAGCATCCAAGTCACCAAAAAAGTAGATAGGTACTTTTAGTTGCTCTTGAATCCTTTTGACCCAGCCTCGCACTGCATTCGAAGGAACCCCTTGCGAGCCAACAACTATGCAGTTATTCCTCTTGCAGATCCCATTTGAAACCAAAGTGTTAGCGGTACCTTCAGACTCAATAACCAAACAAAAATCAATTTTCTTTTTAGCCTTAAGAGTTAGATTTTGTGGCCTGTTCTTTGGCTGAAACGGCGAGGTACCGAGCTTACTTAAATCAATCACCGCTTTTTTGCCGTCAGGCATAGTTTCGTGCACAACCAAACACTGCGAGAAGGTTTGACCACCCCGGTCGTTTGCGTAGCAGTTCATGTCTTCTCTGTAACACTCGATCATCTCGCACAAAAAATCTACGATCGAGTCCGACTCGTCCTGATCTTTAAAATCCAGAACCCTAAGATCCTTATTGTGCTTCACTTCACCTTTAGCCATGTAGTAAAGCTCACGCTTTGTGTTTACGCTGCCGGTATCAATGTTTCTAAGAAGAATCTCTAGCATAAAAATAGATCTCGAGATTTTCTTTACCGAACTTACGTTCAGCTCACTACTTACTTTTTTGGGTCCTGGCGTGAGGTAGCCTTTTCCAGGGCTATAAATAGAGTTGTCTAGCGAGCATTTGGTTGCTTGAAGAACAGGCCTTCTGGCCTTTTCCAGGTCAGCAATCATCTTCTCACACAAGGCTTTGCTAATCTTTGGTATTTCATCTTTTGATTTTTTGGATGTTTGTAGTCTTGCCATGAGTTATCTACCTTCTTCTCTTCGTTTTGCTTTTTTTCGTAGCTTTTTTACGAACTGTCTTCTTCTTTTTGGCTGTTTTCTTAGCGACTTTTTTAGTGTTTTTTTTCTTCGCTGTCTTCTTGCCTTTAGACTTCTTTTTTATTTTAGTTTTAGAAGAGTTTGCGTTTTCTTCGGCTTCATCTTGCAGCTTTGCAATCTCAGCGTCTTTTGCACCCAGCTTAGTTTCTTGCGCTTCCTCGACTGTCTTCTTTGGGTCTTTATAGGTTCTGAAGACATCTGGCATGGCCTCAAGCTGCGAGCTTAGGTGCTGCTCTAGATTTGCTGCAGCATCGTCGTATTGGACCTTTGCTTTTTTCATGTCTCGATCAAGAATTTTTTGCAGACCGGCAGCCGCAGCTTCTTTTCTTTTATTTGGTGCTTCTGTGATTCTGCAAAGAATATTAACGAGAATAGGTGCAAAAGATTCTATGTGCTGAATCTTATTGGTCAGCTCCTCTGCTTTTTTCTCACGCTTAAGGTGGCGAGAGAGCTTCTGCCCGGCCTTCATCAACCCCCTCCGAAGCTCTTCTACCAGCTCATCTGAAGCATCGATGGTTTCTTTCGAAGCATTCTTAAACTTAATAAAAGGCGAGACAACGCTAACCGCTAAAATAAAAGACCCTTGCGGCAAGCTTCCCTTGCTCTGCCTAAGTCCGTAAGTTTTCCAGTTAACCGATTGAATCGACTTTACGATAGCGCAAGAAGCCTTATCAAACTGCAAAGGAACCCGGTTTGCAAAACGAATAACCGAAACACTAGACTCTGATTCGGAGTTGCTACCTTTAAGCCTAGCAATTGCAACCTCGACCTGAACGGGTTTGAAATCGCATATGGTTGGCTTTCTTGTGTGCACAGAAATAAAGTCAACCTCGCCAAGTCGGCGGATGCTTTTTGCCAGGCTGCTTTCGCCCACGGCTAAAACACTGGAAGTTGCTGGAGCTTTAAGGCTGGTTTTTTGGATAGACGTATAAAGCTTTTTAATCTGCGCCTCTTTAAGGGCGCTAACCTTCCCATTAAGGATTCCTTTTTCGGGTCCAAGAATACCCCCGAGCTCTTTAATGGCTGAAGGCGACACTCTTGAAAAACCATTTTTTAACCAAGTAGTTGTTTTGTCCGGGCCAAACAGTCCTGCATGGCCTATAAAATCACCTAGTTTCATTGTGTGAGGGTGAGGATCTACAGCTTCGGGGATGCGAGGGATTTCTTCGCTTACCCTCTCTACTGTTACCTCTTCGCCGGCAGGAAGCTTATAAACAAGCTTCATATGCGGGTTTACTAAAATATTTCCATTTATAAAGGCGTGCAGTCCAGCCTCTCCGTTGTACTGCAACCTGCCGTCAAAAATAAACTCGACGCTGGTACCGTTTTTTCGGTCCCATTCTACGGTTTCTTTTTCTTTAATCCTGCCTTTGTTTCCTTTTAGATCAACTTCAACAAGATAAGAAACAGCTTTACGCATGCTCGATGTTTTAGATATCACCCGGGCACCAGTAGCAGTTGTTTGCTGAGCCCAGGTTGTCGCTGCAGAAATACCAATACCCTGCTGCCCTCGAGAACACCGTCCACGTCCGAACTTTGAAGAGGCAAGGTACTCACCAAAAACTCTTGGCACATCATCAGGGCCGATACCCGGCCCGTTATCACTGACAAGAACCCGTATTTGATCTGTGTTTTTTAGCGAGCCCGCGCCAAGCTTTTCTATTTCAATACGAAGGTCTGGCAATATGCCGTGATCTTCGCAGGCATCAAGCGCGTTATCGACAGCTTCTTTTAACGTAGTAAGAACTGCTTTAGTCGGAGATGAAAAACCTACTTGCTGTAAGTTTTTTGAAAAGTATTCAGCCGTACTACTTTTGGTAATCCGCCCGGAACGCGCACGTGTTTTTGTCTTTGTTTTTGCCATGCAAATTTTCCTTTGAAACAATGTACTGATTATATTTGTTTCAAAGCAGGGATCAAAGCTTGCACACCGTTCTAATTCTGTGCATGATAAGCGTCTCGACTCTTCATTGTCTAAATAACTTTTCCACAATTTTTTGACTATTTTCCATACAGGTCCCGTCTGTATTTTAGACGCACCATAAAAAACCCCGTAGCTGGAAGGCTTACGGGATTGTTTATTTTTACATCAGTCTATGGGGATAAACTGTGAAAAGAATATCAGGCTAAAGCAGACTTAGCTTCAGTGCAGATATTTTTAAAAGTAGCTGGGTCCTGGAAAGCAATGTACGCCAAGCTTTTGCGGTCTAGCTCAACACCTTTTTGCTTTAAGCCGTACATGAACTGACTGTACTTCAAGCCATTTGCACGAGCTGCAGCATTGATTCTAGTGATCCAAAGTCTGCGGAACTCTCTTTTCTTAACTTTTCTATCTCTATAAGCATAAGTAAGAGCCTTACGCACCACATGCACTGCAGTACGGAATCTGTTCTTACGAGAGCCTCTAAAACCTTTTGCAAGGTCTAGGATTTTTGCTCTTCTTCTTCTTGCTTTAAAGCCACGTTTTACTCGCGCCATCACAATCTCCTAAAAAACGGTTCACACCGAGAGGGTTTTATTATTTCCACAAATACGGCAAGCATCGCTGTACTAAAACGACATCTGCAGCATGGACTTGTGTTGATTTTTTAAGCCTATTTTTTCGCGAACGCTCTTTTTTGGTCAATATATGGCCTTTGTTCGCTTTGCCTCTTTTGATCGAACCAGAAGCTCTAGCTTTGAATCGCTTCGCAGCAGCTTTTTTTGTCTTTATTTTCGGCATCTTACTCACCTCTTTTTTTAGATCGCAGACAAACCACAAAATATAGATAGGCCCGCTCTAGCCCGACTTTGTAGCATGCACCCACCATTGATTCAAGACTCGATTGAAACTTATCAGGCGGCTGAACCATATATACCATCAAGGTTTTGGAGCAGGCCCGCTTATCCAAATACGGCCATTTTTTTCCATCTCAGGCAGCCCCCCTCTTAAAGCTAGCCAGACGCTGCGGTCTAGCTGAAAGAGATTACTTTTTATATGCGTCAGCGGCACGCGAACCCAGTTTGTATGCTTTTTTAGCAAAGGCTCGCCCCAACGCAAAAACAGCCCTACTCCGGCCCCCAGTTGCCGTCTGCTTTTGAGCGGCCACTTATTTTGGTCCTGAAGAAGAACTGTAAAGCCTTGTTTTTTTAGGTTTTTTAACACTGAACCTGGTACTTCAAAAACCACACCTTTGCTTTTCTTTTTGCTGAGAGCTGCCTGTTTGCGGCTTCGCTCTGGGTACTGAATCCCGGAGGGTGATACCCCGCAGCCAGAACTATTGCTTACAAGGCAGCTGAGAATGTCTTGCTCAGAACCTACAAGAGACATCCAATCTAGCTCGTATTTAGTCAGCCAGGCCTTAAGACCGCTAAGGCAAGGCTTGAGATTATCTGACTGGCTCTTCTTTATAAATTTATGTGCTGCCCAATCAAAGAGCACCAATGGCCCCTGCTCATTAGAGCTGCAGACGACCTCTAAAAATGCAGCAGGTTTTACTGTTTCTGAGCTTGCCCATGTCGTGAAACCACCTAAAAAAATGAGTAGCCCCAGAAACCAGCCTGGCAACTGTGAGAGGCTGAGATGATGATTTAAATTGCTAAAAGCCATGGTGTGTCATCTTTCGGTACTTGCCGATTTATACTATCCTATTCTGCAAGAGGCTACCCAGTCGGTGTTGTAGCCATTTTCAATGATTTCAATTCGAGTTTATACCATGAGTTCTTTATACATTTTTATTCTTGCTGGAGCAGCTGTCGGAATCTTCATCCCGTGGGCACTCTATTTTTTACAAAACGGTCTTAAGCACCAGGAGCTTGGCGCAAAATTAGAGGGCGCTAAGCACCGCAAAGAAAAAAGGATGCGCCACCTAAAACGTAAAGAAACGGAATACCAAAAGCGCAAACTAAGAAGGCTCAAAGAAAGCGAACAAGAGCTTTCGGAAGAAAGCCTAGATAGCGCAAGTAACAAAGAAGAAGACTTAAGCCGCCAGGATGATTTTTTAAAAAGCGAACAAGTCCGCCTTGAAGGCTTTCAAGAAGAAGTGAACTACCGGCAAGGGCAGATTTCGATCATTCAAAGCGAGTCGCAAGCAATCGGTGAAAAAGTAACAACCATCGACGGAGTCATCGAGTCTGAGCTTTCCAAGATTGCTGGCGAAGACGTCTCGAAGCTGCAAGAAAAAATCAAAGAGCAGCTAGCTGACAACCGGCACAGAGAAGCCGTGCGCCACTATGAAGACATAGTCACCCACTTTAAAGAGTCTTCAAAAAAACAGGCGCGCCGTTCGTTGCACCAAGTCTTAACGCGTTATGAGCCAAACTTCTTTTGGCCAAAAAGCTCCAACGTAGTAGAGCTCGGCCAATCTCCACACACAATGATGTTTAAGCTTGAGCACCAGCCCGAGCTGGACAGGCTAAGAGAGCTTGCTGAGATAGATATTGAATTTCAAGAGCAGCAAGAAAAAAGACCTGGGCTCATCAAGCTTAGCGGTGGAATGGGCATCAAAAGAGAAGCCGCAAGACTTGCCATCATCGAGACTACGCAGGGTACAATTTCACAGTGGCAAAAAATAGATGACTCCTACGAGAAGTATCGTCAGAAACTATGGCACCATGCGCTACAGCTTGGAAACCGGGCAGTAAGGCACCTTGGAATTTCTGAAATACACGAAGAGATTCAGCGTATGGTTGGCTTTTTAAACTGGAGAACCAGCTACCGCCAAAACCAATACCTCCACACCTTTGAAGTTGCCAAAATAGCAGGGATCCTCGGTGAAGAGCTTGGAATGGATGCAGAAAAAGCGCGGCGCTGCGGCCTGATGCACGATATCGGAAAAAGCATCGACTATAATATACCTTTAGGCCATGCGGTTATTAGCGGCGACTATGCAGACCGTTTTGGTGAGTCCCAGGAAATCTGCGACACGGTTATGTCGCATCATGATGAACTCATAGTAGAAACACCGCTCGCTTATGTTTTAAAAACAGCGGACACGCTCTCTGGCGCTCGCCCTGGTGCGCGCGTAAACCTAGAAGAGGGTTACCAAATGCGCCTGGCGGATCTAGAGACAGCAATTCGCAGTTTTCAGGGCATTGATAAGGTCTTTATTATGAACGGTGCCCGCGAGGTTCACGTCGAGGTAAAGCCTGGTAAAGTCAGCGAACATCAAATCAAAGAACTGACCGAAGCTATTGCTCGCAAGATTGAGCAAGACGTGGCATTCCCGGGGCAGATCAAGGTTTTACTTACAAGAAGATTTGAAGCTTCGGCCGTAGCATAAGCAGAAAACAAGTATATGGAGAGACTTGGCAATGGAACATTCACAGCATTTAAGGCATTTGAACGAAGACCTCGAAAAAGCGAAAGTTTTTTATCAAAACCAGCAGTATGCCTATGTCCTGCCTACCCTGAAGTCCTTATGGGCCAGAGCTATTCACGGCAGCTTATGTAAAACACCTGCAGGTCTGGAGTGCGGCCTAAAGCTAGCTTCTTGTTTTTATCAGCTAGGCGACTTCATTGAAGCCCACCGGACTCTTAAAGCTGTAAAACAAAAGTGTAACCCCAAAGACCCAGAAGTAATTTTATGTGAAATTTTCGCCTTAAATGATTTTGGTGAGTTCGAAGACGCTGCGGTGAGCGCCGCTGAGCTAGAAGCAAAGTTTGAGCAGCGTGAAGGTGCAGAAAAAAACTTGCAGTACGAATCTAAAACCATACACCGCGAAAAATTCGCTGCCTCTCTTATTGAGTCTGGCCAAGCAGACGAAGCCATTGCAGTCTTAGCCACGATTTTAGGGAGTAAGAACAACCGAATAAGCTCGCTAAAGCTAAAAACCAAAGCGTTGATCGAGCTAGGCGACTGGAACCGGGCCAGCAGCGTAGCCAAATCTATTGAAGAACTTGAGAAGCCTTTGTCGCAAGAAGCCAAGGAGCTTCGAGCTATTGTCCGCATGAACCTAGGAGAAGAGCTTGCACAAAAGGACGGGCCCCATCTAACTATCCTAGAAAAAAATATTGCAGCGATCCAAGGCAGTGACGTTTAGCAATGGTAAATAAGTTCTTTGCCTTGCAAAATTGGTACAACGAAAGGGGCCTAACAGGCGCGTTATGGCCCGAACCTAGCCAACCCAACAAACCCGACCAGCCAAAGATTGCACCTAACCCAGTAAAAGCAAAAAGACTGGTGCTTTTTGTGGGCTCAAGCCTAACCGAACAAGAAAAGCAGCTTCTTCAAAAAGTTCACTCTGCAGCAAAACGCTTTATTGTTGTAACCAGCCCTGCCGAACTATTGGAAACAGATACCATCGTGTCTTTTACAAACCTTGGTGGGCACAAACCAGCTTACCAGTGCTGCTCTTTGGGCCAGCTTGTATCTGATGCTGAGCAAAAAAAGATGCTTTGGAGCTTTTTGAAAAGCTGCATTCACTGAAGACGGCAGCCACCTATGTTACAATCTATGCTCTATTCACGTGTTTTTTGGTTTTTAAATAGAAGGGGCTCTTTATGAAAAAATCCATGACTTTAGCCGTATCAGGACTAGTTTTAGTAACAATATTTTCTTGCCGTGTAAGATTTGAAGAGAGTGCGCTGAAAGCAGATAGTGCCGGATTTTACAAGATTGAGTGCTTTGCAGAAATTCCAAAAATATCTAATTCTAAATTTTCAGAAGCCTTAGCAGCTCAAAACATACTTGCTCAACATAATGACTTGGCTTCGAAAATTGCAATCATGCCAAATACCGTTGAGTTCGAAGATGCAAAAACAGCTATAAATGACGATCTTCAAAAAATAGGAAATCTAAAGATAATTTTCCAAGGGGCCTTTAGAGAGAACGAAATAGTATCTGGCCAAGCGAGCCTTAAAGGGTGCACGAAATCCCCTTTATTATAAATAACATACTGCGGACAACTGAAATTAAAAAAAGCGCCTTACAAAAAAGGCGCTTTTTTTTATGCTAGCTAAGTACTCGAAGCATTCATGTGCTTGAGCCCTCTCCAAACAAAAGGCTAGGAATCACTGGCATGATGCCCTGAAAGCCTTGGTCGGGACGATTTGAACTTCTGTTCTACGGTTCGCGGCGTGAGCATCTTTACTATCACCGGGATTCAACAGTTTTGTTTCTCCAAAACCTCGTGTGCTGATCATAGAGCGACTGACTCCAGCTGCTATAAGCCTGTTGGCAGCAACTTTAGCTCGTTTTTTTGAAAGCTGCATATTATAGCTGGCATCGCCTACTTTAGATGTATGGCCACCAACATAAACAGCTTTAATTTTGTCTTTATTGGCCAGAACAATGCTAGCTACTGCGTCAAAATGACTGACAGTTTTTTGATGGCCTTGAGACCCGTCATGCGCAAATTGAATAATAGCCTTGTTGTTCGACCCTAAACCCTTCATCAGGTTGCAATCAACTTTTGGGGCTTCCCTCGGTGCGACAGACTGCACAACTACAGGTTCAACCACTGCGTCAACTACCGTCTCAACTATAGGATCAGGCATTGCTATTTTTCGGACCAAATCTTTTTTTGCTGCAATCTGATCTTTAGCTTTGTAAAACCATTTAATACCACCTGAATAACGCAAAGTGTTCCCGTCTGAGCTTTCAAAGTTTCCTAGGCTAGCACCACCGAAAGCGGCAAAGGACTCTGACAAACGCAATCTCAAGCCGAGGTATCCTTCATTGGGATTCTGATCGCTCTCCACTGGCAACATCCAAAAACGTCGATATTCCGCGTTAAGAAAAAGTTTTTCTTTGTAAAGTCTAAAAATAGCCCCGATGCTGGTGTTAACCCTATTTCGGTAATCTATGCTTAGTCCAGATAGTTCGGCATCAGGCGAATATCGGTAGCCCAAGTTCATTGCAAGTTGCCAAGCTTCGAAGCGCTTTTCATAAGCGACTGTCAATCCATACCCAACCGCATCGTCACCAATAAATTTGTCCTTGTCACCAGTAGGAATGTAGAGCTCAGGAATCAGAGCTAAACCCCAACGTTCTTTTTTAACTAGATCATAAGAAGCCTCTATAGAAATATCTTCTATACCACTAGACTTATCTTCTTGGGTAAAAGCCCAGTCACGTCCAGAAAGGGTACTGCCAAAATCAAGGTTGTTTCCAGCGAAAACATAAGAGGTCGTCGCTCCGAGCCAAAGACGCTCGCTCAAGTAGAAGCCCAAACCAACATGTACATTTAAAAATTGATCGATTGCAACATCTGTTTTTTCATCATTGTTTGGAGTCTTAATTGTCAACGGCTCATCGACAAGGCTAAGCCCTAAATTAAACAAGAACCTGTAGTCATTTGGATAAAGAGAGTCTGTCATTCTAGCAGATTCTAAATTTTCAAACCCAAACGAGTTCGTTCGCTTAAAATGTTGAACATCTACGGAGTACGCAGAAGATGAAATAATAAAAAAAATAAAAATCCATGCAGTTTTCAAAACAGTCTCCCAAAAAAAAGAAAAATCTCTAATAAGGATAGCAGCTTTTTAAGCAAAGAGTTGAATATAGGCGCTAGAATCAACACTTCTCACCTAAAGCAAAACTCTTTCAAAAAAGAAAGAGTTTAAGTTTTTTAAAACCGGGAAAATAAGCTGTGAACTTCAATCGGTGGTGCCAACTGTTAAAAAAAACGCTAACAGCCAGCGCAGAGCGCGCTGTGCCCCTATGGGTACAGAAACCTAGCGACCTAAAAGATACCCCCGCTCCGTCCCTAATCTGTGGTAGTAAGCGGGGGAAGTTTTAAACCTGAAGGAATTGGCTGCTAGAAACTAATGAGTAGCAGATACATATCCTGCTCAGAAGAATGCGGTCCACCGCCAAGCTCGGTTCGAATGTGGTAAACGCCTTCGCCGCCATTGAAATCATGGGTTTCAGTCGTAACAATGCTGCTGTTGTTATTGTTGTCAAAAGGCGGGTTGAACGTTGCCGCTGCTGGTAGACCAACACCAGGATTTGCTTCAATAAACATGTTAGAGAAGGTCGTACCATTAAGGGACTGCGTACGAGTTTGAGATTCTATATCTACCAATGTATTGGTAACATCTAGGTTATTTGCATTTCCAGATAAAATGAAAGATCTTACTGCGTAAAAATTACCAAGACTTCCTCTCTCTAATTTTTGAAGCGCATAGTACGATGCCCCATCAAATGAACCGGGAGCAAAGGACGGCTCCTTTAATGCAACTCTACCCCAGGTACTGTTTACTGTGCCAGGCTGTGCATCTGAACAAAAAGCTGTTGAAGTGCCTACAGCGACAGAAGGTTTTGATACCCATGTAAACCCATCTTCACTTGTTTCTGCCATACTAGAGTCAACAAGCTCTGATACAGCCGTGTTTCCTGCTACAAAACGAGTATTATCAGGGCAATTGTACGGAGCATTTAATGAACTGGCGGCGACAGTCACCCCAAGTGCCCCGTCTAACTTCAAGAAACCTTTACCAATGGTAGCGCTATCAGTTATAGAAGTCGTTCCGGCAGAGGCATCAGTAGCAGCTAGATCAAATTGAAGCTTGATACCTTTATTAACACCAATGTTGCCAGTAGCTTTGGCCCAAGCGAGCTTATCAAATTCAAGCGCTCCACCGTCTGTAATATTGTCTCCCGGAGAAGTGATATAACTTTGGATGCTATTAGCAGCAACTGCTTCATCTGTTGCATAACCTGTTAGAGGTTGGCCGTAATCTCCCGTAAGAATCTCGATTGCTGCACCTGTTGCACTATCTCGCACCGTAAACATGACTGTGTCACCTGGAGCCAAAGGCGCTCCGTTAGCATCAGTTAAAGATAGGCCTAAGTTTGACGAACCATCTGGTTGTAAATCTGTAGTGATTTCAGCAACCGGAACAAAGGCGGTTGTATCCATGTCTTGCGCCGTGACCCCATCAGGACTGGTAAGCGTAGTAGCCAAAACAGGGCTTGAACCGTTTTGACCTGTTCCGTCAAATACAACGGAAGTTGAAATGGTAAACACTCCGCCACTGCCGCAGGCCCCACTCACTGGGCTAGGAGTCATATCCGGACTAGCAATACTAATTGCTGACCCTACTGGTGAACAAGCACCGGTTAGGTTTGTTGGGGTGTTTAGTCCTACCCCTGCAGAAAGGTCTAGATCGACCGCTGCAACTTCTGGCTCAATTCCCTGCGTTGCACTAATAAGGTTCTCTAAGCTTAAGTGAGAGTTTTCTCCACACCCTCCAGTCAAGAAAATCGCCAGCAGTGCGCTTGTTGCAATTCTAAACTTTTTCATTATAACTCCTAATCTCAAAAATTGACGCACCTTCTAAAAAAGTAAGCGCGATTATCCATAGTACTCTCTGTTCGACCAAACTGGAGAAAGACATAAATTATAAAAAGGTAATAGTTGATTCCCCCTCGATAATTTTTTAAAGTTTCTGGGCAATTATTTCCGGGGGCAATGGAAAGAAAGAAATTACTTCCAATGGTTACGAGTGTTTGAAGAAGACCTCAAAGTAGCTACACTTTTTTAACCAAAAAAAGAGAGTCCTACATGAAAAAAATGGCTGGAAGCTAGCGACTGTTCCGCTTGTTCTTTTACCGAAAGACACCCAAAGATAAAGCAAAAAAGCGCCCTAAACAGGCGCTTTTCTTTTTTTGTCTACAAGCTTGCCTACTCGGTAAAAAGCAAGTTACTTCTCTTCAAACTCAGCGTCGACAATTTCTGGGTCTTCTTTCGTTTCGCTCGCCCCTGCTTCGCCTGTCTGGCCGCCAGTGGCCTGTTCAGTTTGAGCGTTCTTATAAAGGATCTCAGCAATTTTATGCGAATGCTTTTCTAGACCTTCGCGCAAAGTGTTTAACTCTTCTACGTCGGCTGTCTCTAGTTTTTCCTTGGCATCTTTAACCGCTGCTTCAACTTCTGTCTTAAGAGCTTCGTCCACTTTTTCAGGGTTATCTTTGACGGTTTTTTCTAGGCCAAAGATCATACTGTCAAGAGCATTGCGGGCTTCGACTTTTTCTTTGAGTTTCTTGTCTTCTTCTGCATGCGCTTCAGCGTCTTTCACCATCTGATCAATTTCATCATCAGATAGTCTTGTAGGTGCTTCGACAGTGATTTTTTGCTCTTTGCCAGTCCCTACATCTTTTGCCGATACAGAAACAATTCCGTTTACGTCAATATCAAACTTCACTTCGATTTTTGGAACACCTCTAGGTGCTGGCGGAATATCAACCAGATTAAAACGAGCAAGCTCGCGGTTGCCGCTTGCCATCTCACGCTCACCTTGAAGGACCCGGATATCTACAGAGGTTTGGTTGTCTGCCGCTGTAGAGAACACTTCTTTTCTTTCCGTTGGAATAGCTGTGTTTCGCTCAACCATCTTGGTCATGACGCCACCAAGCGTCTCAATCCCAAGAGATAATGGCGTTACGTCAAGAAGGACAATGTTATCTACATCACCACCAATGACACCACCTTGAACGGCTGCACCAAGAGATACAACTTCATCAGGGTTAACTGTTTTGTTTGGCTCTTTGCCGAAAAACTCTTTTACCTTTGATTGCACTAAAGGAATTCGAGTCGAACCACCAACAAGCACCACTTCATGAAGATCACGGCTAGAAAGACCAGCATCTTTCATTACCTGGCGGCAAGGTTGCATGGTTCTTTCGATAATCCCTTCGATCATTTGATCAAACTTAGCTCGGTTCAGGTTCACCACAAGGTGTTTTCCGCCGGTTTGATCTGCACTTAAAAATGGAAGGTTGATTTCTGTGCTCTGCGCCGTTGAAAGTTCTTTTTTTGCTTTTTCGGCTGCATCTTTTAAACGCTGCATAGCCATCGGATCAGAAGATGCGTCGATACCTGTATCTTGCTTGAACTGAGCTGCTAGAAAATCAATCAAGACTTCATCGATGTTATCACCACCAAGGTGGTTGTCTCCGCCTGTTGCAAGTACCTGAACAACGTCTTCGCCAACCTCTAGAATAGACACGTCAAACGTACCGCCTCCAAAGTCATAAACAACGATTTTCTCATCTTTCTTTTTGTCTAGCCCGTAAGCAAGTGCTGCAGCCGTCGGCTCGTTGATGATCCTCTTTACTTCAAGGCCTGCAATCTTTCCGGCATCTTTGGTTGCCTGGCGCTGCGAGTCGTTAAAGTATGCAGGGACCGTAATTACAGCCTCAGTTACAACGGTACCAAGATAGTCTTCAGCAGATTGCTTTAGCTTGGCCAATACCTTTGCTGCAATTTCTTGCGGCGTGTATTTATCATCGTCTATTTGAAAGTTAACGACTCCGTTTTTTCCAGAAATAACTTTGTATGGCATCCGAGAAGCTTCGTCTTTTCGCTCGGCAAAGGTACAACCCATAAACCGCTTAGCTGAATAAATGGTTTTCTCTGGGTTTGTCACTGCCTGGCGCCGAGCCGTGTCACCTACCAAAACTTCGTTATTTTTACCAAAGGCTACAACAGATGGTGTCGTTCTTTGACCCTCTGCATTTGCGATAATTTTCGGTTGACCATTCTCCATAACCGCAACAGCCGAGTTTGTTGTACCTAAGTCTATACCTATAACTTTACCCATGATTCTCCTCTTTATCCTTCCACCGCAGTCCTATCGGGTGGACCTTTACTGAGCAAACATAAGTCTCTCAGAGGCAGTGTCAAGCCTGTTATAATTGCCCGTTTTTACTTAAATAATTAACCCTATAACAGGCCACCGCCGACAAGATGGCTGCAAAAGCGACTCTCGGGACTGCTAAGAACGCCTGGTCTTGAGGCCCAATGTTCATCCAGCTTGTACAGGAATGGAGGCTGCCTAAAGCAGTCAAAACAACCTCCGGAAGACCCATAAACCAGGAAACCAGTCGTGGCTCAAAAAAAACCTCTAAAAAAAATACGGCCCAAGATAGCGAAAATAAAATACTGAAAATAGGCGTGATAAAAAAATTCCACAAAAACGAAAGCGGGTGCAGGGCTCCAAAGAAGCAAAACCCCAAAAGACTCAGCCAGATGTTTGTAACCAGCAGCCCCTTCCACCCTTTGCGCGAAGTCCAAAGTAAAAAATAAGCACTCCAACTTAAAAGGCACCCTAGTGAAAAAAAATCGGCTGGAAAGAAACTAGCCTGCATCAAAAACACAAAAACAAAGAGCCGGACTTGGTTTAAGCCGGGAAAAAAAATGTCTGAAAGCTCTTTTGAGGCTAGGAGAATAAGCGCCCTTTTTGCCGAAGCCCTGCCCTCGGAAAGAAAAACAAAATAGAGGCAAAACAAGCAGATTAAAAAAGTCGCCAAACCACGCAAATGCACCCTAGACCTAGAGTTCTTTAAAAAAACGTTGATAGGAGCTAGCACTGCCCGCATAAAAGAAGCACAAAACTGCACGTGAAGCCCTGATACAACTACCAAGTGGTAAATGCCTAGCTGCTTAAAGAGTTCGTTTGAGGCAGGGTCTAAAGAGGTGCCTACCATAAACGCGCTAAGGAACTTTCCGCCTACCTCCGACTGATGCACAAACTCTGAAAGAAGCTGTTTTGTATGCAGTCTCATTAAAGAGATAAGCCCAAGATGTGTCTTTTGAGAAAAAATCTGCCCCAACACTGGAAAATTATAGTCGCTTTGCACAGCCAAAAAGAAGCAAAAAGGCAGCAGATAGAAAACGGGGGAAATAACCCTTAACCGGGTAACAAAAAAACAGAGCAGAGGCACAGAGAGGTAAACACCTACAGCAACATGCTGGTCGGCGCAGAAAACACTCGAAAGCAGCAGGACAGATATACCAAATGCAAAAGAATCAGCCACGCTCTGAGGTTGCAGCTGATTCTATATGTCTTCAAGTGTCGTGGCCCATGAACGGAGTTCAATCCTTTTCAGAACGTGCATATTCCCATCGCTTGCTCCTTTTTGTAGATCACTAAATCTACGCAATTACCCACGATAGCATTACTTAAATCGGTACTTCGCAAGCCTTAGGCTTCCTTTACTCTCAAGTAATTCTGACTCTACGCCAACCTTCAGATCTCTAGTAGCAGTCGCTGAAGAGACCTGACTATGAAGCTTGTTGTAAGCCCCTCGACTGAACCATTCCGTTCCCAATTTTTGAGAAGCCTCCTCCAACCTACTTTCGGTTGTGTGCTTGATTCGATTTGCGTTGGCTATAAAGAGGTCTAAGCCGTGATGTATCTTTTCAAGAATATAGAGGACAAATACCGTTGCTTCGCCAGCCTTATCGGATTTAGCAAGTGCCTCGTAGTATTGTTTTTGACTCTCATATATCAGTGATTCAACAGGTACAAAGTCAAAAGCAGCGTGATACTTTATCAAATGTAGGTGTTGCCAAAATCGCCCCATCCGGCCATTGCCGTCTTGGAAGGGGTGAATGAATTCAATTTCATAGTGCATCACAGAGGACAACACAAGTGGGCTTAGGTTTTTATTTTCCTGGGTAAAATTAAAAAGGTCAGACATTAGTTTTGGAACAAGAGTAGGTTTTGGGGCGATGTGTCGCACTCCGCCCTTGCCTAAAATTCCGACGTTTTTATTTCGATACTTACCTGCATCGTTGATGAGGTTTTTCATCATGATTCTGTGAGCTTTTAAGAAGTCTTTTTCTAGAGTTGGCGACATGGACTTTGATTCTTCGTAGCAGGCAAAAGCATTCTTTACTTCAAGGATGTCTTTGTCTGGGCCAACCACTTTTTTACCATCAAGCACCGTTTCTACTTGATGTTCATAAAGGTTGTTTCCCTCTATTGATACCGTTGACCAAATAGTCTTTATTTTGTGAGAACGCCTAAGTTGAGGCTTTGGCTGAGGGCAGCCGAGCCCCTCATATTTACCTAGTAATTTCTCAATCTTAGAGCAAATAGAAAGAATATCAGGTGTAATGTTGATGGGTGGTTTATACAATAAAAGCCCTCGTGATTAGATCATATGATTTAATCATCGGATAGACGCGTTGGAAAGTAAAGAGGTCATTTCATGGAGAAATATACCCGGTTTAAATCTCTATTTCTTCTAGGTAATCATCTTTGTTTTCTAAAAGCGTCTTCGTAAAAAGCGCGTTCAGACCATGACCGGGGCGCTCCAAATAGACATCAGCGAGCAAGGGTGCACCCAAAAGATAAAAATCTCCTACAGCGTCGAGTACTTTATGGCGGACAAATTCGTCATTACTACGCAGACCACCCTCGTTAAGCACATGGTCGCCGTCTACAACCACAGCGTTATCAAGGGACCCACCCTTGCCCAAACCAGCGGCTTTTAGCTTTTCAAAATCGCCTAAACTACAAAAAGTGCGGGCGTAGGCTACCTCTGCAAACGGGTTGTTGCTTTCGCCAAACACGAGCTCTTGTCTGCCAATTTTCGCACTTTCAAATTCAATGACACAGTGAATTCGCAAGGCGTCGCCGGGTTTTGCTTTTAGAGTACTTTGCCCCTGAGAAAGCGCGACCTGTTTTTTGAGGCGGTAGTATTTTCTTTTGTGCGGGTCCTGGATTTTTCTTGCCGCAGAAAGCCTAGAAAAAAACTCTTTGGAGCTTCCGTCCAATACAGGGATTTCTGGGCCTGACGCAATCACTTTTATATTATCAATTTGCGCGCCACTTACGGCAGCAAGCAAGTGTTCTACGGTGGAAATTTTATACTCAGCGTCTAAGCCAACCGTGGTGCACATGGTTGTCGACAAAATGTGTTTTGCGCTAGCTGAAAAACCTTTTAATTCAGAATTTTTTGCTGACAAGTCACCACGCTCAAATACAATGCCGCTACCTGGTTCAGCTGGGAGCACATGTAGCTCTGACACATGGCCTGAATGGACCCCAACCCCACGAAACACAAGGGGGCTCGAGACAGTCGATTGATACTGAGAAAGCTTAAACAACAAGGCCATCGTCCTTTTTAGTGGCAAAAAAGTCTTTTAACCTTTTCCACACTTTTACAAAAGAGTTTTACGAGTGTTGATCGAGTGTCAAAAGGCTATTTTCAAAGACTATGGGATTAAGAGAAACTTTGCTGTAGCTGATTTACCACAGGGCGGTGTCGTTTCTACCTCGCTTTAGAAACAATAACCTATTTTTGCCTTCAAGCTCTTTGCATTTTTCTTTACCTGAGCTTGAAAGTGCTCCCACGAGTCAGCGCTGCCAGTGCCGGCAAGAAGCCCGCGAGAAACAGGAACGCTTGTAGAAGGGCCATAGCAATGTTCAAAAGTCTTTTTAGTTATGCTGCCTCCTTGTGCCCCCACCCCCGGCAGCAGCAAAGAGCTTTTTTCCAGCCCTAAACTAGCCCATGACTCTACCGGATTTGTTGCTCCGACTACGTAACCGACAGATTTAAGTTTGTCGACATCGCCCTGACAGCAAGCACTAATAGCCTCTGTGAAATGCCCTAAAAAGCTTTTGCCAGAAAGAAGCGTTTGCCTCTGCAGCTCTTTTGCAGATGGATTCGAAGAATACAAAACTACATACACGCCGTAATTCTTCCAAAAACCCGAGTCAAAAAAAGGTTTCAGTACATCCGTCCCCATATACAGCTGGACTGTAAGGGCGTCTGCTTTTAGCTGATCAAAACTAGCCTTGTAGTATGCCTCCATCGTAGTTGCTATATCACCACGCTTGGCATCTAAAAGAACAAGCATGCCTCTGTCATGGATGAATTCAACACCCTCCAACAGAGCCCGTACCCCATCCACCCCATGCATTTCAAAAAAAGCGCTTTGCATCTTTACAGATGCCGCCTCTCCCCTACACGCGTCGACAATACTTTTTACAAACTGCTTAAGATATTGATAAACACCAAGTCGAACCCATTCGCTCTTAAGAAACGCCTCGCTATCACTAGGAACTCTCGGGTCGATCCCGACCATAAGGTGCGACTTATTTTTAGCTTGTAGTGCCTCTAACTTTGAGAAAAAACTGTTACCAGAGCTCATGAATAAGCCTTCCAGAATCCACCGGTATCCCCGCAGCAATCGAAAGTAAGCCCAGGTCTTTATAGCTATGATTCATTTTTCTTCCAATTTTTTTGGCAAGATCTTTAACAACGCACGTTTCAATTCTATACGGGTTCCAGCGGCTGGCCTCTTCGTCGCTAATACTTTTGGGGCGTAAATTGTCCACATAATCCTTTTCGAAAAGAGCAGCATCTAAACCAAAATCGGCAAGCTTTGGATTATCTCTAAAGTGACTAAAATACAAAAAACGCCTGTTCAAAAAAGTTGACCACTGGCGCAAAGACCCGGCAAGCTTCCACTCACGGCTCTTCAACTGTTTAACAAAAAATGAGAACGGCAGGCCCGTGTTTTGAGACAGCTCGCTTAGTGACTGAAACACAGCAGACTGAGCTAACACAGTGAGCGGCAGGCCATCAATCAAATTCGGCACCTGAATATTCTGGATACCTATTGATTTAAGCAAAGAAAAAAGCTGTTTGGGATTTTCAGATGAATCTATCACCTCCACCAAAGATCCGGTCGGGTCTAAGTGATAAAACTGAACATGTTCTCCGTTTTGCTGAACGACAAAATGCCCGGATGAGCTCCAAATAAAGTTAGGAATATTTTCGTTGATGTCTGAGCCGACATAAAAAGACGCTTTTTTTCTCCAAATCGACTGACCACCAGAGCTTTTCTCGTCGTACCTTTCTCGCAAAAAGTACACGCTCTCAGATAAGGTTTGAGTATCGCCAGCATGAAAATATACTTGCCTGCACATGGGGGAAACAAAAAATAGTTTCAAAAACCTACGCGGTATCGCGGCTGAATCTACAGCTACCTGTACTGAGATAGGCCTGCGATCCTCACTATCTTGCTCCTGAGAAATAAAGCGGCTTAAAAAAGACTGATATTTATTTTGAAAAAACTGGCTGACTAATAACTTTTGATAAACACCCTCATCTTGATGCACTTTCGAAAATTTTGTTTTCCTATATATTGCCGATTTGTGGCTCCATAAGGAGTCAGTACCCAATTCATTTGGCAAATCTTTGCTCTTGCTTTGCCGTAATTGCCCAAACCACTTTTTCTTTTCAGAATTCTTATATTCAGGCACAAAAGACTGGAAGTCCCAATCCAAACTCGCAAACGGGTTGTGTAGTACTATTCTTTTTTTCACCAACTCCGCTGTGGTTGGAGACTTTTCCCACGCTAAGGCCCGAACCCCTTTAATCGACGAAACCTCTAACCCACCTAATGCAGGAAAAGTCCCGACTTTTGCTGCCGGGAACCCCAGATGGAAGTTGGTGGACTTTGTTAGAATTGCCTGTGAAAAAAGAAGTAAGTCAAAAAAACTTCCCGTTACCGACCCTTCAACAAAACCAATAACGCTGCGCTGAGAAAAAAATTCGCGCAGTCGACCACGCAACTCGCCTAGGTCTTTTTGCAAAAGGTGCCTGTCAGCTTTATTTTCCAGCCAATTGATCCAGCTAGAAGAGTGATCACCACAGGATTTTGGCGCATGTATCAACACATACTCGGCACCTTCAAGCTCAGCCAGCCGAGGCTTTAGCCACCGCATACCCTGTGATGAATACAGGCTAGACGGACACATACTCAGATCGAGTACTCCACGGTTAGTCATAACGCAGTGATCTCCTCAATCCCTTTTGCAGAAACAATCCAAAACCCGTCTTTCGGCGCAAAGCGCTCTTGATCGGCAAGCACCCGCGGAATATAGATAATTTCCTGCTCAAGCTTCCCTAAAAAGGCAACACGGAGCATTAGTATCTGCGAAAAACTAGAAGCTAATATTGGCTTAGAAAGCTCGTATTTACTGAACTCTGCAAGGTCAGAAAAGTTGACATCCCCATCGCTATAGGGACCAAACCGCCTGGTAGATTCCAGGTTTTTATGCAAAGGGTATAGCAGAAAAAGTGATGAGTAAAAAGCATCTTCAAACCTGCGAAAAGAATCTAGCGCTGCAATAAAGTGAGCTTGGGACTTTAGAGGTGATTTTCTAAGTGGCTTTTTTAGATGCAGCGTAATTTCTTCAAGTAGAATCTCTTGGGGAGATGAAAAGAACTGCTTGCCTGCGCTCACAACTGGAAAATTTAAAATCAATCGCACGCTTTTTTCTAGCAACTCAATTTCGCTACGAAAAAGCTCCAAAGCATCTAAGTAGCAGCCGTTCAAACTCTCTACCTGGGGACTCAAAAGATCTTTAACAGATGAAAAGTATTGACCTGACTCTTGAAAACATTGAAAGTCTTCGAGTTCATATGCTTTTTGAAAGTCTTCACTCTCCAAAAGCCCGGGGGTATGCCAGCCTATTTCGTTTATTTCTGACACAATCTTCTTGTGGTCTTGAGCTACTCGACCATCAAACCTGACTCTTGGAAAACCGCCTAATAAAGATTTAGCTTGCATCAAGAGGCTTAGAGTATTTTGCTCGGTTCTATATGCGCTTGGGAGCAAGCCGCAGACTCTCTTCATACAAGAGAGTCCTGAAGTCTTTTTAAGGTGATCTCGATCTGTCTTTTTTTTCTATCAGTACCTAAGCTCTTCTTTAAGCTCTGTAGTAAAAAATCCACCCTAGGCCATTTTTTCCCTTCTAAACTATGGCTCACCAAGTATTCAAGTGCTTTCATCTCTAAAGACTCTTCTTCCATTAGGTGTTCTGCAACTACTAATGCGTCTTTTTCCCGTTTGCTAAGTTCGTACAGCCCAAGCAGCCGCCTTCTTAGTAAAAGCTTTTGCCCTGGCTCACTCTCTGGAACAGCTGAGATGGCGTCCAAGAGGATTTCTTCTGCTTCATCGTAACTACCCAAACTAACAAAGCAATCAAAACGCAGACCAGAACTGTCTAAGCCAGCAGTTTTCGGAATGCTTTCTAAAACTTCAAGAGCCTGCTCTGGCTCATTTAATTTATGCAGCAAAATACCACATAGATCATGTATTTCGGTCGCCTTAGCAACAGGGCTACCAAGCGATCCAATCAATCTTTCTGAAACTGCTTTGGCCTCTTTGTACCGCTTTTCTTGCAAGAAAAAGACCTTAAAAAAATTTAGAGCTTGTTTACTCGACGGACTCAACCTCAACAAGGACTCATAGTATTTTGGTAGATCTATACCAGCATACCCATTTTTTTCGAGTAAAAAACAAACTCTCTCCAGGCTTTTTACTTGGCTTTGATGCTCTGCGAAAGACTCGTATACCGCATGAAGCAAGTCAGATTCTAACTTCCAACTCCTAGAAAGCCTTAACTTTTCAAGTACGGATGTTTCAACCTCGTCATAAGACATTTGTGTTTTTGAAACAAGCGTCAATAAGGGGGCCTGAATAAAGTCGGTAGGCATCCGAAATTCGATAGACAGCAAGAGTAGCGTTAGCTGTCTTGACTTGTTTTCTGTAACGGAAAGATCTGGATTAAATTGAAGGATCTCTTCTAAAGCAGACCAACACTCAAGCTCGGCTAACTCTACAAAACTATTTTGCTCAGTAGCAGCCTCAAAAGATTCGCTACGCAGTCTTTCTATATGTTCCTGCACAAATCCTGCCTCGCTCTGTTACTTGCTCTCCAAAAACGAGAAGATCATTTTCTTGCTATGATTCAATATCCTGTCAATCTGAAATTCATTTTCATCAAACAGCCATTGAAGGCTCAGACCATCAAGCATTCCGACAATTGCAGCAGATGTTTCTTTAATTGGAACATCTACAAACTCTCCATTGGCGACGCCTTCTGCTAGAATGATACCGCATGTCTCTCGAAACTTTCCGTAGTGACTTGCAATAACAGAGCGAACCTCTTCTTTTTGATTTATCTGAGTCCAAAAGTCCATGTTCACCTGATAGTACTCTTTGCTATCTCTGACTACATTCATGGTTACTTCGATGAATATTTCCATTTTTTCATGAACAAGCTTTGCTTGGTCCATCTTTTCTTTCAACATCGTCTCGATGTCGCCTGCAACTCGATCAAGCACTGACATCATCAAATCATCTTTATTCAAAAAGTAGTAATGGATGATTCCTTTACTAACTCCTGCTTTTTTAGCGACGTCTTGCATTGAAAAGTTATGGTAGCCAAAACTAGTGATACAATCGACTGTCGCTTTGACGATTTGATTTTTTCGCTCGTTGGCAATTGCATTTTTCGGCATGTGATTCTCTCAATAAATAAATACACTTTAAAAAGTACGCAGATAACGTCCTACCATGCGTTTTTCCATAGTCAAGAAACTACTGTCATTTTAACATACGATCATGAAGTTAACCCAGTCTACAACTTGCCTGATTATATTTGCCGTTTTATTTCTAAATGCCTGTAGTGCACCAAGAAATTCAAAGGGTACTCTTGTACTACAAGTACCGAGGTCTATAGCCTTACTTAGTCAGAATCCAGAATCTGTTCACTTTTTAAACAGCAGGTCGCTATTACGCGGACCTGGAAAAGCCTCACGCTGGGTTCATCTAAGCAAATTCCTCCTTGAGCCCCTTTTGCTGCCCCCGGGAAGGTACCACCTGGAGTTAGCATGTAATACAGAATCTTTTGAGATAAAAAAAAATAAAACGACAAGCCTAAACCTAAAAACGCTGCTGATGAGGTTGCCGGTACAAGATGCGCGGGCAAGGTTAGCTCTGTCTGTAAAATGCGAAATCGATCAATCAAAAAATATGGTTGGCAAAACATCTCGAGGCAAATTTGGAAACAAAATAGTTGCCTTGTTCTCGCCAAAAAAAATGCATGGCTACGTTGGGCTTAAGAAAGTCACCTTTGACGGAGTGCTAACAGAGCTCAGCCTTAAACCAGTTTCCCTTGTGCCCCCAGAAAAGTTTAGCGGTAAAACCTTTGGCTACTACTTTCCAAAAATCCTAACTGGCCTTCAGGTGACAGAGAGTTTTGAAATAGGAAAAACTTTACTTCTACCAAAAGGCTCATACAACTTTGAACTACACGGAACTAGACGGACGCTTGATGTTCAAGATAAAAGCCCGCTCCTACAGCTCAAGTTGTTTTCTCTTAAAGGGGGGACTCCTACCGCAGGAAATACAGATGCTACATACGATAAATTCTATTTTTTAAACAATACAGCAGAGCTAAAGTTTGGGGAAGAATACCTGGTATTCTCTGGAACTCACAATATTTCCTTTGCTGGAAATGAAAAGTCTTACCCACACTATGTTGGCATGCCTAAAAGCAGACATGAATTTGTGGTAAATGCAATTACAGCGCTGCAAAAATGCCCGCCCTGGGAACTGGAATGCAAACATCATAAAAAGTTTGCTCTATTCAAGCGAAACACCAGATACCCATTCGCACGAGGATCTTCAGAATCGTTTCTTTATTTTTTCAACGAACCAAATTTAGAGGTTGCGAATTTGGGCACATTTGCATTAAGAAAAAAAGTAGAGACGAACAAAGAAATTACAGAAGAAAAACTTGCAAATATTGCGGTAAAACTAAACATAAAGCAAAACGACTACTTGGAGACGGAGTTTGCAAGAATTGAACCCGTTGAAAAGTCAATGAACGGGAGCTCTTTTGATCTTTCTTTTGATAAAAAAAATAAGATGACTTTGTTTACAGGCACATATGAAATTGCGCAATACACACTCAACAGACGGACTAAAAAAAGACAAAGAGTCGCAAAAAAATTTACAGCTAAGCAAAACATAAGTAAAACCGTAGAAGTTACAGTTTATAAAAAGTCTTTACAGCCTTTTGCAAAAAGCTTGAACCAACAAGATTACAACAATGAACGGATTAAAATATATTAATGATAGAAGCAAAAAGAAAACTGTGTGTAGCACCTTTAGGGACTATTTCTTACAAAAAAGGCCTGAAGATTCAACGCGACTGCATTGAGATAGTCAAAAAGGAAAACTATGACATTCTTCTTGTCCTAGAACACCTGCCCACCATCACCTTAGGAAAAAATGCAACTGATCAGGACCTTATATGGAGCCAGAATGAATTAGAAAAACGTTCGATCGAGATTGTTTCAACAGAGAGAGGCGGCAAGCTTACTGCCCACAACCCTGGGCAATTGGTAGGCTACCCTATCTTCGATATTAAAAAGCACGCTCTGGGAACCCGTGACTTTGTCACTAAAATTGAGTTGGCGCTTCAAGACACCCTTAAACGGTTTAAAATTGATTCTGAAGTTTTCAGAGATAAGCCGGGAGTTTGGGTTGACGATAAAAAGGTCGCAGCTCTTGGGTTCAGAGTAAGTGAGGGTGTGTCTTCCCATGGATTTGCGATAAATATCCGAAACAACTTAGAAATTTTTCAAGGGTTCAACCCTTGTGGGTATTCTAGTGACCACGTCACAAGCATGGAAAGAATATTAGGCGCTGACGGCCCATCACTGTCCGAGGTAGCAGATGTAGCCACGGAACTTATTGCAAAATCTTTTAATCACGTGCCGGAAACAATCGACATAGCAAATATTTTAAAGTAGTATTTTGTCATGCCACATGAAGATAAAAATATCATTCAAGATACTACTAGCAAGTCACCAGATAGCAGTGAGCTAGATGGACAAAAGAAGTGCCTTGTTAAACAGTGCTGTAAGATAACCATAGAAGAACATGTTACCCACAATAAGATGATGGTTTGCGATACGTGTAAAATGTTGATTAAGTGCTATCAAGAGAAAAGGCGCTTCGATAATTATTTAAAATTCTGTGAATCCAGAAACAGAACGACTTTTACTGGTTTTTTTGCAGGACACTATACAATCGTATTCAACCCCTACTCTCATTAAAAAAATTAATTATAAAACTGTGGCGGCACCTTATAAGTCTTTGCCTGTGGTCTTAGCTGTGACATTGACACCAAGGCTTTGTGCGCTGTATTCAGCCAGTTCTTTTTAGGAATCTTCGTTAAATCAACATCTGGCATAAGGCCAACGCCTTGAACCGTTCTATCTAATGGTAGGCGATACTTAGCAACTGTAACTTTTAGCCCTCCGCCATTGGGAAGGCCCACCAGCGTCTGAACGGAGCCTTTGCCAAAGGTTTTTTCCCCCATCACGAGCCCTCTTTTGTAGTCTTGAAAAACGCCAGCAACAATCTCTGAAGCAGATGCGGACGCTCCGTCTACCAAGACAACTACTGGGATTCGAGAAAATGGAGCTGTAGAAGATGCGTATTCTACCTGAACATTTCCTTTTCCTCGCCCCACTGTAAACAAAATCACACCCGACGCTAAAAACATATCCATGATCTCAATAGATTTACTTAAAAGGCCGCCCGGGTTACCGCGCAAGTCGACAAGAACCCCGCGAGCTTTGGACCCAAGCCTTGAGATCGCTTGTGAAATGGCTATTGACGTGTCTTCTTGAAAGCTGTTTACCTTTAGGCGAATAAGGCCTTCGGAAAGCTCACTCGCAACAACAGATTTTAGCTTTACAATCTCCCTGCGTACGGAGAATTCCAGTGGACGCTGGGCTGAAGACCTTAAGACTGAAAGGCCTATTTTTGAACCAACAGCACCTTGCATTGCCTTCATTGGATCCCCAAGGTTTTCTACCTTTGTTTTATTGATTGCAATAATTTGATCGCCCTTTTTTATGCCAGCACGCATCGCTGGAGACCCATCGACAACCCTAACGATCACCAAGCGTTGGTTTTTTTGCGTGACGATCACACCGATACCACCAAACTTCCCTTTAGTGTTGACCCGAAATTGCTTTAAAGCATCTGGGCCTAAATAGTTAGAGTGAGGGTCTAGTCCGCGTGCAGCACCACGCAAAGCATTTTCTACCAAAGAAAAAAGTTTTGACTTTGACTGTTCAACATACAAGGACTCCAAAAGAAACAGGCCTTTGGCTAAAGTTTGAAACGACTTAAACGACTCACCCTTTAAAGTCTCTTTGTCCACAGAGGCAGCAAAGCCCACAGAAGAAAGGACAAAGATAAAAAGAAAAACTTTTTTTATCATAAATAGTTTCTTTGTATCTTCGCCAGTCGTTTTTTTGCTACTTCAGCCTGGGTCGGATTGATTCCGGCTGTACTCAAATAGTCACTCAAAACCTTTGAAGCAAGATCTTTGTTTCTTTTGGCGATAAAGAAATCAACCATAGCAGATACCGGTGCATAACAAGCATTGCAGTTTTGGCGAGCATTTTTTAAAGCTTTGTAAGCCATCTTGTCTTCTTTTAACCTGAGATGGCTTTTTGCTTTTGCTTGCCAACTTACGTGATAAGTCGGATTCTTCTTAAGACCTTTTGCAAAATAGGTAACAGCTGCTTTATGCCTATGAACACGCTGAAAAAGATAGCCCAGGTTGTGAAAAGCTCTTTCTTTGTGGCGATAATCTTCGTTTGCAACAAGCTTGTCCAAGATTGACTTTGCCTCTTTATACTTTTTTTGCTCGATCAGTGCTGAGCTTAAGTTTAGCTCAGCGGCAAAGCTTTTTTTAAGATCTAAAGATTTACGGAAGTAGGTCTCGGCAACGCCAGAGTTGGTCAAAGCCATTTGAGCCAACCCCATCAGAAGTGGAAAGTCTGCGTCTCGAGGGTGCTTCAACATGCTGTCTTGAAGCCGCTTTTGTACGTTCTGGAATCTTCCAGCATTGAGGTAGCTAGCGATGATTCCCTTCTCTGCAAGCAGATCCTTTTTGGACCCTTTTCGGACTTTGCCGGTTTTGCATGAGGATAAAACAATCAGGACAGTAAAAATAAAATACATATACCGCATAGTGCGAATCCTCCTTAGCCTTGGTGGAGAGTGGTTAGCTCTAAAGGGCATAATGTTTTTTGATTAGGGTGCCCACCTACTTTAGGATTATATCACTGTCGGCAAGGAGTTTATGGATGACAAAGGAAACGCAAGCACCCCAAGCAGAGCAAGGCCTCGATGGCAAATCTGAAGGTGACTTTAAAATAAGCAAGTTGTTAAAAAGAGCACGTGAGCGCAGTGGAAAAACAATTGAAGAAATTTCTAAGATTACAAAAATAAATGCGGACTACATTCGTTACATAGAGACTGCAGAAACAGAGAAGCTGCCTTCAAATATTTTCTTAAAAGGTTACGTATCTTCGATCGCAAAAGTGTTGGGAGTATCGCAGAAAGAGGTTAGGGATAACTTTGATCTTTCTACAACCAATGCGCCGTTGATCAGCAATAGAACCAAAGGGATGGATAGTGAAATCCTGCTACCTTCTATTGGAAAGAATAATCGCAAGTCTTTTATTCCAATCACTTTGCTTGCAGCCTTTGCAATTATAACCTTACTGTTTTTAAGCTCTTATTTGCTTGATATATCCGGTGAAGAAATAGACTCTTTAGAGCAACCGCAATCAGCTGAAGTAAAGATGCCAAATGGGCCAACTTCAGATACAGAACCTGCCCCAGCTGAGGATACAGAAAAAGAAAAAATAGAATTTGAAATACCTGAAAAAGAAGAAAAAAAAGTTGCTACAGCAGCTGCTATAGATGGAAAAAACAAATTAACCGTTCGCTTAAAAGACGGGCCTGTCGAGATTGTCTACCGCATAGACAAAGAAGGCGAATTCGAACTGGCGCTAGTCACATCAGAGCTATCTGTTGGGTTCAAAAAAGTTATTGAAGTTTTTTGTACAGACTACAAACGTTTGACTTGGTTACAAAATGGAGTTGAAGTCGTAGAGCTTGAAAAAGGCCTTGACGATAAGCGCTTTGTTTTCAATTCAAGCACCGAAGAGTAGTCATGAAACTTCCGCTGCTATTGAAAACAAAGAATGAAGTGGACGAGTGGAAAAAATCCATAACGGGGTCTGTTGGCTTTGTTCCAACAATGGGGAGTTTACATGCCGGACATGTTTTTCTTGCCTCTGAAGCAAAAAAGCAAAACGATCACACGGTCGTAAGTATATTCGTGAACCCAAAACAGTTTGCCCAAGGAGAAGACCTTGAAGCCTATCCGCGCACACTAGAGGCGGACCTTAGAGCTGTAAGAGGGGCAGCTGATGTCGTCTTTGCTCCTAGCGCAGCTACCGTCTACGCTCCAAATTTTGCTACTCACTTATCCTCGGGAAACTTAGGAAAAGAGCTATGCGGTGAGTACCGTCCCCCACACTTTGACGGGGTCGTAACCGTTGTCTTTCTTTTGCTGCAGCTCGTAGAGCCAACCACTTTGTACCTTGGCAAAAAAGACTACCAACAGCTCACTATCGTAAAGCAGATGGTCAAAGATCTGTTTTTAGCCGTGAAGGTAGTCGGAGTAGAAACTCAGCGAAATGCCAACGGTCTGGCTTTGAGCAGCAGAAACCAATACCTCAATGCCGACCAGCTGAAAGAGGCAGGCCATATTCGCACATGCTTGCTTGCTCTAAAAGACCGCATGAAGGAAGGGCAAGACGCCCATTCCGCATCAAGAAGGCTATTTGAAGATCTCAGCAAGTCGCCTAACATAAAACCGCAATACGCCGAGTTAAGGCTTCGCACGAACCTCAAAGAGCCCAAAAAAACACAGCCTGGAGCAATGGTAGCGCTTGTTGCTGCTTTTTTAGGCAAAGCGCGATTGATCGATAATATTGAAATATAGTTAAGCTCTGCAAGCATGCTAAGAAAAGAGCCGCATGTTTCACCGTATTTTTTTCATCTTTAGAGCGCTTCGGTTCATCGTTAAACTTTGGGTGTACCCCAAGGTGCGTTTTGTCGATCGTGAAGAGATCGCTGCTGCAGGGAAAAAAAAATGCTCTGTTTGCTACATCATCCGCTCACGCTCTCTTTTAGATGCACTCATTCTAGATTGGGTCACACGAAAGTTTAGACTTCCAGTGGTAAATGCTTGGCCCAACGGCCTAAAGCAGCCAAGGCAGGTTTCTATCGGATACCTGATCCGCTTAGGCTTTTTTAGCCAAAGCCGTACCATCAACCCACCCTCGTCGATTCAAGGGATGGCTGAAGACCTAAAGTCCAACCCTGAGCTTGAAGACATATGGATGGTGCCTGTTACAACTATTTGGGGTCTTGGCCCAGATAGCAAAGAGGTTTCTTGGTTTAGGCTTTTGTTTGCAGACGATCAAAGAGCTGGAATCTTTCAGAAACTATTGATCAGCATCGTCAACGGCAGAAGCACGTATGTAGAGATTGGAAAAAAAGTTTCACTAAGAGAGCAGCTGCGACAAACTAACGACCCACAAGAGCTTGCCAAAAAAATGCGAAGAATCTTCCGGGTTCATTTTCAAAAAGTCCGTACCCAGGTCATAGGGCCTGAAACCGCCTCACGCGAAAGAGTTGTCCGCTCGGTAATTCGCACACCGGCAGTTCAATCAGCTATCAAAGAAGAGTCTAGAGCTAGCGGAAAAGATCTTCACAAGGTTAAAAGCACAGCAAAAAAGTATCTGTACCAAATTTCTGCGGACCAGCAGTTTAGCACTGTTCGATTCTGTGAAATGATTCTTGATTGGGCATTCCGTAAGCTTTTTCATAAGTACGAAGTTTACAACGCTGAAAGAGTGCGTGAAATATCAAAGACACATGAAATTATTTATCTACCCTGCCATAAAAGCCACTTAGACTACCTTATGTTAGCTTTTTTGACCCATAAAAATGACCTGCCTCCCCCTTATATCGGAGCAGGTGAAAACCTTAATTTTTTTCCCATAGGTGGGATTTTGCGCCGCGGTGGCGCGTTCTTTTTGCGAAGAAAGTTCAAAGGCGACAAATTATACTCCACCGCATTCAATGCATACTTGCGTTACCTACTTGAACATAAGTTTCATGTTGCCTTTTTTCCAGAGGGGGGGCGCACTCGAACTGGGCGCTTGATGCAACCTAAGACTGGCATGCTCAGCATGGTTCTTAAAAACTCTGAACTTGGCCAAAGCCCTAAAGTTGCTTTTATTCCACTTTATATCGGCTACGACAGGGTGCCTGAGATTCGAAGCTATCTAAAAGAGCTGGCGGGAGAGTCAAAAAGAAAAGAAAACTTCTTTGAATTCCTGAAGGTATGGAAAATTTTTGAAAAAGACTACGGAAACGCTTATTTTAATTTCGGCGAGCCTATCCTACTGAATACATGCAAAACAAACGACTTTGTTAACTTTACCAATGATCTTGGGTCAAAAGTAATGCAAAGAATAGCCGAGTCTGCAGTACTCTCGGCTGTAGGCCTTCTTAGTTTTATTTTACTAGCTGACATGGGTGACAAAGAAGAATGCGAACTTATCAGTGCTTTAGAAGACACGAAGCTCGTAGTTGAGAAAACCTGGGCAAATACCGCAGTGATAAATCAAAGCATGACAGCGAAAGAAATTATCGGTCACGGACGATCAATGGGGATTTTGAAAAAATTTTCTATCAACCAAAAATCATATTACCGTGGAAGTGAAGACTATCATCTTATCCTTCGATTTTACCGAAACGAGGCAATTCACCTGCTTTTGATCCCAAGCCTTGCGGCACAATATTTAACTTCTGCGAGCCAGCCTACCTTGGTAGATTTACAGCGTTATGTTTGCTCATGGGTACAGCTTTTTGGCTCTGACTTTCATTTAAACTGTAATCCTGAGCATACAAAAAAGATACTTAGCAACCTATTGACTGGCCTGCATGAGGTAGGCGCCCTGCATTATGACGACGAAAGAATTCAGATAGCGACTAGCAAAAGCCATAAACAAACCCTCTTTAGCCTAAGCAAATTCACTTTAAACGCTCAAAGGTTTTACGCTGAAGTATTGCGCTCGGTATCTCTAACTAGCAAATTTAACCACCTGGAATTTGAAGCAAAGATAAACAACATAAAAACTGCAGCTGAAGAAGAATATGTTTCAGAGGAAGAATCTACTTACCTCAAATTTTTTAATACAAAAAAAACACTTACCCAATGGCAAAAAGCAGGATTTCTAGACGACAGCGAAAGGCTTACCCCTAGGGGAAAACAGGCCATATCCGCAGCAGGTATGTTTGTATGAAAATCCAAAACCAACAAAAAAACAGAGGGATCGTCGTTGAATGCCAAAAGGGCTTTGTGTTCATTTGCGAGCTTGGCCCAAACCACAGCGAAGAGATCATCGATATACTGGAGTCCGAGATTTGGCTCGCACCTACCAAAAGTAACTTTCAAAAACCAAAGCCTTTTCACAACATCTCTGTTGGCGACTACGTAGAGTTCACGCCTTCATCCGGAACAGACTCAACCGGACTTGATCTGCCAACAGCTAAAATTTTGTCTGTAGATAGCCGAAAAAATGCACTTGTTAAACCAACAAAAAGATCTCCCAAAGATTTTGCGGTTAATTTTGAAAATCTTTTAATTCTTGAAGATCTTTCAAACTTGAACCGTGGTTTTTTGTGTCGCTACTTGTGCTTAGCTGAGCTTCAAGGCGTCAACTGCGTTGTGGTTGGAAACAAAGTTGATATTGAAGCAAAAGGGGACGACAGCCTTAGCTATTTAGAAAGTGTTGGCATCATGTGTCTAAGGCTTTCTGCCACGACAAAGTCAGGTGACTTTGAAAAGCTAACCGAGCTAACAACTTCAGGTGTGCATGTCTTAGTGGGTAGGTCAGGGGTAGGAAAATCTTCTCTTTTAAACGCGTTGGGACCTAAGCTTATCCAAGCAACCGACGAGCTAAGAAGTAACAATTTTGGAAGGCACGTAACCTCCTATGCCTCTATGCATAAAATAAATTCTGGCGGCTGGATGGTAGACTCTCCAGGAATCCAAGTTCTAACCCTGAAAGGCTACGAGAGAGAAGAGTTACGCTGGGGTTTTAGGGAATTCGAAGGCTTTGCGCAAGGTTGTAAATTCAGAAACTGCTTGCATATTTCTGAACATAAATGCGGAATCAAGCAGGCGGTCAGTGAAGGCCAGCTGCCCGAATGGCGCTATAAAAGCTATGTATCGCTTATCGGCGAGTGCGAAGGTTGAAAGTGACAGAGGGTCCAATAGTAGTACGTTTTTAAGTTAAATGAATTTAAGTTAGGAGATATATATGGCTTACTCTTTTTTTGATACGGACGATCAAAAGGCACTACGTGATGCCGTGCGTGAATTTGCAACGCAAGAAATTGCGCCAAAAGCCGAGGAGCTCGACGCAAAAGAAGAGTTCTCCCTAGACACTGCAAAAGCTATGGCTGAAATGGGATTTTTTGGAATATTTGTAGATGAAAAATACGGTGGCCAAGGAATGGATTACCTTTCTTATGCCATCATCGTCGAGGAACTGGCCCGAGTAGATAGCTCTCACGCTGCGACTATTGCAGCTCACAATAGCTTGGGCTGTGGGCCTTTGTATTATTTTGGAACAGAAGAGCAAAAGCAGAACTTTCTTCCATCTGTTACTTCGGGTGGTGGGCTTTGGGCTTTTGGACTAACAGAGCCTGATGCTGGGAGCGATGCGCAGGCTAGTAAGACTAGGGCTACTAAAAAAAATGACTTGTGGTCTATAAGCGGTTCAAAACTGTGGATCACGAACTCGGCAAGCGAGCTAACGCGAGGTTATACAATGCAAGCGGTTACAGGAAAAACAGAATCCGGCAAAAATGAGCTGAGCTGCTTTCTTGTTCCGGCCGGAGCTAAAGGTGTCGCGGCAAAGGTCATGCATGGCAAAATGATGTGGCGTGCCTCAAACACTGGAGAGCTTTATTTTGATGACGTCGAAGTAGGTAAAGACGCTATTCTTGGGCAGCTAGGCCAAGGGTTTAAGATTATGATGCAAACCCTCGACGGTGGTAGGTTGTCGATAGCGGCGATGGGTGTAGGCCTTGCGCAAGGCGCCTTAGATCTTGCCGTTGAATATGCAAAACAGCGTAAAACATTTGGTAAACAGATCATTAAGCATCAAGCTGTAGGTTTTAAGCTAGCCGACATGGCAACCAAAGTTGAAACATCTAGAATGTTGCTCTACAAGGCTTGCTGGCTGAGAGATCAGGGCAAACCATTTGCCAAGGAAGCAGCCATGGCAAAACTGTATGCTTCTGAAACCGCTGAGTTCTGTGCACGTGAAGGACAGCAAATATTCGGCGGCTATGGCCTTATGAAAGAGTACACAATTGAACGGCACTATAGGGATGCTGCCCTGCTACGAATTGGTGAGGGGACCAGTGAGATTCAACGTTTAGTTATTTCTAGGTATCTCTAGCTATCTTTTAGTGAAAAATAGTTAGATCACAGCCTGTACCCTTAAGGTCTTCTTTGAGGCTACGGGCTTCTTTCAAAATATGTGTCTTGTTTGAGTTTCCCGTCAGTAGGTAAACAGTTTCTACTTTTGTAGAAACAATCAAGTTGCGGATGATCTCTTCAAACATTTCATTGTAAAAATCGCTGCTAAGACAAAATCCAATCTTGGTAGTACCCAGATCAAAAATACTGCGCGCTATATCCGAAAGCCAAACAGTGTATTCTCGAAAAGAAGTATTATCTGTACGTGGCACGAGGTAAATAGTTTTACGGCTTTTCTTATCTGGAATAGAAACGAGGGTAGGGACCGTTTCGTCTAGGCCGTTTACATTCACCTGATAAAATACGTCTTCAACCCTTTCTAGGCTCATCAAATCTTTGGACTTGTACTTACCGGGAGCAAACAAACCAAACCAAAAGGGGCACTCCCCGGAAGCGACATTTTCCAAAAGAACAAGGTTTACCTGACGGCCAGAGCTTGGAGGGTTAGCTGTTTTCATGCTGCTAAGTAATGGCTTGATTTTGTTTAGTATTTCTCGCATAAGGCCCTCCTTGGCATTTTTAGAAAAGGTGTTATCTTCATTTTACTCGAGTTATAATGCGAGTCCAAGCAACGAAAGCAGATAAAGACAAAAGACAAGCGAGAGAAGGTGTTTATGCACATAGACTTTGAAAAATGGCACGGACTAGGAAACGATTTTATCGTTATTTGGCTAGAACCTACCTCCAAAGAACTTTTTCTATCCCTCAAAAAAAATGCTTCGTTACTTTGTCGCCGCGACTATGGACACGTAGGCGCTGATGGAATTCTTGTGTGTACAGCTGAAAAAAAAAATGTCTTCCCAACAAAAGTGACTATCATAAACTCCGATGGAAGCATTGCAAAAAACTGCGGAAATGGCCTTCGTTGTGTTATGGGTAGCATTTGGCGAAGAAGCACCGTACTCAATGAAAGCATAGACGCTGACTCACTGGTTGAGTTAAGCGTAGAAGATAATACTTTCTACGGCCGCTACCTAAAAGCCTTACCTAAAGAATTCTTAACCCCCTCTCTTCAGCAAGTCGCTGTGTCTATGCCTGCACCTGTAGCCTCAACTTGGAGTAGTGCGTTCACAACCTTTGCGGCTGAAGTTTCAAAAGATATAAAAGTCCTAAATTGCTTTAGCATAGGCAACCCGCATGCGATTGCTGAGTGGACTGGAAGCAACGCCCACCTCTACTCGGTAGCTAGTAAGCTGCAAGAATTTGAGTGCGAAGGGTCAAAGGGGATTAATCTGCATATCGTGTCTAAGCACACACCTGAAACAAATAGTCGTTTGAGAAACATGGCTGAACACGGACATAAAAACGTATGGGTCTGGGAGCGAGGCGTTGGGCCCACAAATGCCTGTGGCAGTGGTGCTTGTGCGGTAGCAGCTCATGCTTATGCTGAATTTGAAGCGGACTATGGGGAGTGGGTAGAAGTAAAAATGCCAGGTGGCCTTCTGTGGGTTAGGCAAAAAGCTCAAGGCGAAGATATAGAATTGATGGGCCCTACGGAGATGACTTTTTCTGGAGAGCTTTATATTTAAAGAGCATTATGCACTGCATAGGTTTTTACTTGCCTTTGAAGGCCTCTTCTAAGTAAGCGACCATCTCAGTGATTTCATCATCGCTAAGTGCGCCGCCCCATGCAGACATTGTTGCAGCAACTCCATAGTCGGTACCTGCTCCGCCAAGTTTAATAACAGCATATAGCCGTTCTTTCTTTTTACCATTGCCGGCATCCCACCAAGACGTATCTGTGAAGTTCCTTGGCTTTGGATTTAATGCTGCACCTGCAAGACCCATCCCATCACCTTTTGCTCCGTGACAAGAGACACAAAAGGTTTCGTATTTTTTCGCTATCCCGCCTGCTCCGCCACCTGCAAGAGCAGCTTTTGCATCTTCTCTTACTTGGTTGATATCTGGCTTTGATCCGTCATCGTTTAGCTGCAGCTGGTTTTCATGTGCAGTCTCTCGCTCTTTTCTGAAGGTAGCCCAATCTTCGCGTGGGTTGTATTGCTCCAAACACCCGGTTAAACACCCAGCCAGGCCGAGCAGTGTTAGAGTCGAAAGAATGATTTTTAAGTAGCGCATGAAAACTCCGGTAAAAGGCTTTATCCACGAAAAACGACGCGAAAAGCACGGTAAAGATACCTTCTCCCAACAGTTTCATCAAATATTTGACAGGCAGGGGCAAAGAATACAATTCAATGATTTTAACTAGTTACTTAGCAAAACTGCAGTGCAAGAATTGCTTATTTTTTAACCAACGATCTCCGTGCATAGTAATGGAAAGTCTTTACAGCAAGGCAACAGGAGATAGAGCCCTATGGCGATGAAGGGCCTCGTTAAGAGGTATAAACAAGATACAGCAGGCGTAGACGGTAAGCTGCGAGATCAACTGATCATGGACTACTCTCCACTGATTCGATTCGTAGCACAAAGAATCATTGCTCGTTTACCAGCTAATATTGATATCGACGACCTGACCAGTGCAGGCGTAATCGGTCTTATGGATGCGATCGAAAAGTACGATCCTAGCAGGGACAATAAATTTAAAACATATGCGGAGTTCCGTATCCGTGGTGCCATGCTTGATGAGCTTCGAAACCAAGATTGGATCCCCCGGTCTGTCCGCGATAAAGCAAAAAGAATTGACCGTGCGGCCCTTGCGCTTGAGCAAGAGCTAGGGCGAACCCCTACCGAAATTGAAGTAGCAGCAAGGTTAGAGATTGACCTTGATACGTACCAATCGATGGTGGCAAAGGTAAAATCAACTTCTCTTGTGAGCGTCGACGACAGTTATGGACAATATTATAATGACAAAAAAACACTTTTAGAATCGTTAGAGCACCCGACTTCAATCAACCCGCTCCATCAGATCAAAAGCAAGTCCATGAAGAACATGATGCTTCAAAACATCAACGAGCTGCCAGAGCGACAAAAGCTGGTTCTTTCTCTTTACTATTATGAGGAGCTGAACCTGCGGGAAATAGGTAAAATCCTTGCCGTCACCGAAAGTCGGGTAAGCCAACTACATTCGCAAGCCCTCGAAAGATTAAAAAGCAAACTAAAAAAGAAAATGCCGGATTATGACTATGAATGAAAAAAAATGGAACATCGATGCAATCGAACTAGGTGAAACCGAAAATGGGCTTGAGAATCGGCCTATATCTGAGCAAACCTTAGAGCCAGTACTTGAGCGTCCAAAGCGCAAGCGTAGCGTCTTTAGGTTCTATCCGGAAATGGTCCGCGACTATCCTGGGTGTGAGCAACGCGTTACTGTCTTTTTCGAAGGCTACATGATTGACGGAGCGGCTGAAGCAAACAGGGCAAAAACAAAACTTCTTAGCCCTTTTGGCATAGAAATTGTCACCACAAAAGATTTACACCAAGACCAAGTGCTACGACTTGCGATCCGCCTGCCAGACTATTGGAACTTAAAGTCGGAGGTAGTCGACTACCACTGCATCGAAACTCCGCGTGATTTAGAGGCTCTCGGAAAAGTCGTCGAAGTTAACCGTCATTCGGTTCGCGGGCGAAAAAAAGACGTTTTAATACAAATTGTAAACATTGACCCGGCCGATGAAGAGGTTATTCAAAACTACATTTTAAGTAATTCAGAGAATTAAATTCTTTGCGCGAGTAAACCAAGGTTTTCCGCAAGATATAAATGCCCTACTCCTACGTCTAAATAAAGCGTCGAGTTGGGTATTTTTTTATGCAAGCTATTGGCCGCTTCTGGCAAAATGATTCGATCTTCACAGCCATGAATGATTTGGGTAGGCACTAAAACCTTAGCAAGCTTATCTTCAAGCTCTATATCAGCAAGCATTTTCCTTTGCTCTACCAGGCCACTTTGATTGCTGCTCTGAATTGTAGAAGCTTCCTCGACTATTTTCATACGGATGCTCTTGGCAAACCCTTTGATCAAAATCCTATTCTTCTTTGCAAAATCTGGTGCAAAATACTGCTCGACGCTTTCTAAAAAAGCCTTCTCTTCGGTTGGCCACGACCTAGGTCCAACCAAATACTTTTGACTAGGGGCTGTCGAAACCAGAGTTAGACTCGCTAGAAAAGAGGGGTTTTCGATTGCAATGCATTGAGCGACCATCCCTCCCATCGACACACCTGCTATATGCAGCCTGCTTATACCGAGATGATCTACTAGCAAAATCAGGTCGGAGACTAAATCTTTCATCTCGAACGATCCTTGCCACTTGGTTTTACCGCTACCGCGCACGTCAACCAATAAAACAGAAATGTCTTTATCCACCAGTTTGGCAGCCAAGCTGCGAAAGTCGGACAAAGGCCTGCTAAAGCCGTTCAGCAGCAGTACAGTCTTGGCTGCATCCTTGGCCGCATCTTTGTTTACAAATGAGTAATGAAGCTGGACATCTTTTGATACGTTAAAAAACTCTGATTCAAGCTTTAGCATGGCTCTGCCTTAACCAGATATTTCGGTGGCTAAAAAAAGCTTACCTGGATTCAGCAAATTCTTTGGATCCATAGATTTTTTAATCAGGGCCATAGTTGTTTTTTCAGTCTCTGATAAATAAGTAGAAAAAAGATCTCTTTTCAAAATCCCTACCCCATGCTCTGCACTGTGAGAGCCATTCAATGAGTGTACAAACCTCATCAGGTCTGGGCGCAGGTTTTTTTTCTGGTCGGCAAAAGCATCGTCTTCTTCTTTACTACCAATGTTTACATGCACGTTGCCATCTCCTACGTGACCAAACAAGTAGAGTTTTCCAGACGTGATTTTGGAGCCAAGCTCCTTGTCAAGCCAGCCAATAAATTCGCCTAATTTGGCTAAAGGCACGCTCAAATCCTCTTTCCATAGATGTTTTCCCGCAGATAAAGACTCAGACACAAGCTCTCTTACTTGCCATATATTCGCTATTTCAGCAGAGCTTTTGGGAAGAACAGCGTCTTCGATCAGCCTGGCCTCCATGAGATCACCCAGCCACGCTTCTACCCGTTCTTGGCTTTCGTCAAAAAACTCTAAAAGGACGCAGCCAAACTCTTTGTCTAAGCTAAGAGGACATTTTACTCCGTCGTGCAGAGACTCCACAAGCCGTACAGAGTTTAAATCTACGAGTTCAAAGCGCTGCACGTTCATACCTGAAACATGAATTTGCGTAAGCAGCTCAGAGACGTTCTCTGGGTTTTGCAATGGAAGCATCACGTGCAGACTCGATTGTGGCTTGGGATGCACCCTCCACACTACCTCTGTAATCATACCCAGGGTACCTTCGGAACCTATAAAAAGCTGCTTTAAGTCGTAACCCACATTATGCTTTTCAAGCTTTCGGGTCAGATCTAAAACATCCCCGTTAGCCAAAACAACTTTTAAGCCCAAAACATTTGCCCGGGTCATGCCGTAGTGAACTACCTCTAACCCACCAGCATTGGTTGCTACATTGCCTCCGTTTTGAGAGCTGCCTTTAGCGGCTAGGTCAATAGGAAACCGGTAGCCCTCTGTAGAACATTTTTCGATAAGCTCTTCAGTGATAACCCCTGCACCGCAATGCAAAGATTTTCCAACGGCATCAAACTCGATGATTTTATTTAGGCGCTCAAAGCTTATGCTTACTGCATCCGGCTGTGCATTAGCACCGCCTGCAAGCCCGGTAAGGCCGCCTACAGGAACCATGGCCACACTGAGCCCGCTGCAAATCTTTGCTACGGTAGAAACCTGCTCAGTAGATGCCGGAAAAACAACAAGCATAGGCAGCTCGTTAGAATACTTGCTCCAGTCCGAAGAGTGTTTTTCAAGGCTTTCTTGCTGACTGCTGAACTCTATCTTTGCTGCAGTTAACTTTTCTTCGAGAATTTTTTTCATGAATCTTCTGGCCTATATCGAATAGCTTTTGCTACTAAGTTTTCCATTTTTTTTACGATCGATCGATGGTTTTTTTCTAACTGGGCCTCAAACAGCTCAGGGTCTCTGCTCTCTAGAAGTTTTTCTAAAAGTACGGGCCTAGACAAGAAGTGCGTTAGGCGAATCTTTCTCGGAAAAGGGCTGGGGCCCAAGCCCCTTGCAATAAATACGGGAAAACGAAACTTCTCATAAAAAAACTTTGTGATTGGATTTTTATAAACTGTAAAAACATCGTCTGCTTTGGGGCAGGCAGCCAAAACAATGGGGGCACCCGACTCCATCGCCAGCTTCACAAAGCCTTTGCGGTTTTCCCACAAAAACTGGTAGCGCTCTCCAGAAGGCCTTAAAAGTTCCCGCGTACCACCTGGCGCAACGACAATGATTTCGCCTTTCGCAAGTAGCTTTTTTGCTGTTTTAGGGCCGGCCTCAACCGAGCCAAAGGCTTCCATGAGCTCGCCTACATAAGGAATTTTAAAAAAATTACGGTCTACTAAAAACTTGCAAAGTCGTCCGTGGTTCTCAAAGATTTCTCTTGCCAGAAGAGGCATGTCGTAAGTCGCCAAAGCATGCGTGCATGCGATGATCACAGGGCCTTCTTTAGGAATGCCGGCTAAGCCCTTGACTTCATATTCGTGATACTGCTTTAAAAAGTTAAAAATCGGCAATACACTTTCAACGTGCTTAGGAAGTGCTTGTTTGTCTTTTTTTTTGGCCATTTTCTCACCAAATCTACTTTGGGTTTTTCACTCATGAGGCAATCTGCCCTATACTCCAACTAACCAATGGAGATCCCTATGATTAGCACACTCCCACAGTTTTATGATATCGGCGGTAGCCTTGAACTACTCAAAGTCCAAAGCCCCTCCCTGGCTAAAGCTGAAATGGGTCAAAATCATGTATTTACAGGTATTTACAAGCCTCCTGGGCAACATACAAACCTACCCGTGCTGCTTGTACTAGCTCCTTGGCTAGGCGGCGGCCTTGAGATGATGACTTGGCGAGCTTTCAAAGAAAGTTTTCCACAGAGAATCGACAGGCTGATCAAAGAAAAAGTAATTCCTCCTGCCATCGCTGTGTTTCCGCAGATGTTTACCCCTTATGGTGGATCTCAATATGTGAACTCTAGTTTTTTTGGTAACCACGGGGACTTTCTTGCCAAAGATCTTGTCTCTTATCTATCCAAAAATGTCGCTTCTGTTTCAGAGCAATCGAAAATCTATGCGCTGGGCCGATCCTCAGGTGGTTTTGGTGCCTTTCGCTTAGGGCTAGACTACCCCGGTCTTTTAGAAGGCTTTGCTTGTCATTCGGGTGATGCAGCTTTTGATATCAGCATGAGAAAAGACCTCACGTCTCTATCCGATATTTTAATGAAGTTTGAGGGTAGCGTGCAAAAGTTTCAAGAAGCTGCGTGGTCCAAACCCAAAGTACCCGGCCACTGGCTAGAGGCGATGATGGTGCTGGGCCTATCTGGGTTTTATTCGCCTAATCAAGAGTCCGAGTGCGGCTTTGACATACCGGTAGATCTATATAGCGGCGCTGTAAAAGAAGACGTATGGAAGCGCTGGCTAGAGCACGATCCGGTAAAGCGCCTGCAGACAAAAATAGCCAACCTAAAAAGCGTCCCAAAAATATACGTGGAATGCGGAACCCGCGATCAGTACTCGCTTCTGTACGGTGCGCGCCAGCTACATGCGCAGCTAGGCTCTGTCCCACACAGGTTTGAAGAGTTCAACGACAACCACTCGGGGACAGACTACCGCTTTGATGTAAGCTTGCCGTATTTGCTGGCGTAGAGATCTATTACTGCACCTGGCTTCGATAGCGCTCTTCGTCCCTGCGAAGCATATCTTCATACCAAGCGCTGGTTTCGTTCAACCGCTGCCTTTGAGTTTGATTTGCAGGTGGATAAAAACTTTTTGCCATTTTAGCTTTTTCAGATGCGTCCGTACTAAAGACACCTGCTGTATTCCCGTTTCCGGTTAGATCCTGGTTTGGTGCCGCTCTGCCTTGAGCTGCCATACTTAACATAAATGGATCTACTTTAATTTCTACCATGCTGCTCATACCTACATTGCTCTCAGTTTTCTTTACTTGGTAGCTCCAGTTTACTAGTTGCCTAACGATCTGATCAGAAATTCCATTTTTCACCTGATTTAAGTCAATTGCCTTGTAAATTCCCTTAACTTTTTCGCCAAACAAAGTTGCATTGGCATTAAAAACAGATCCCGCTTGAGCGACAAAACTCCCACCAAGCTGCTTGCTTTGATAGCCACGTCCAGCCAGCTTTATACGTGCAGTATAACTTTTATGATAATACTCCGATGTTCTAAGGCTAGCCGCACCTTGCAGTTGAAACCTAAAAGCCCTCGCGCCATCTGCAGCCGTAAACTCCTCAGGTGGCGTGATAGACACTAGGTTGCTGTATTGTTCAGGTGTGTTTAGATGGCTCCACTTTTCATGCACAAACTTCAGAAAAACAGGACCTCTATCGGTAACTTTAAAAGAATCTACTAAGCCAAGCTGCTGCATACTCGCAAATCCATTTCGTATTTTCCTGGTTCGGCGACGATTTTCCCAGGTCACAAAACTTCGCGAAGTACCTTGCAATATTTCACTGCTTAGTAGATTTTCATAAAATAAAATATCGCCTTGAATTGAAGGGATTTCAGCAAGAAAATTTTGATTTGCAACCTGCCTAATACCAAATCTAGAGGTGATGCCCACTTCAACTTGTCTTCGGACCTCCGGGATAGCAGGAGAGAAGAAGGTATAGTCCATCCACAGCTCACCGCTTTTATCATAGATGGCAAACTCTAAAAGAGCTGTCTCATGTTGCGACTCAGGAGTAGCCCCTATCGTATCGTCGTTGCCGCGGATGACATGTTTTAAATAAAGCGGAGTGACAGATTGCCCATCCAGCATTATCTGATCACCGAATGCGCTGAGTGCAGAAGAAGATTCAAGCGTTTTACAGTTTGAGATGCAAAACATCAAAAAAAACATAGAAAAGAAAAATCCAGCCAAACGAACTCTATTCATTACACGCATTCCTTTTACAAATGGTATCAACAATTCAAGAGAGTATGGAGATTATACTTAATTTTAACAAATAACCAAAAGCCTTGCGCTCCAGGATGCAGGGAACTCAAGCAGTCTCACCGAGCTTTGGCAGACCCACTAATGAGCTTTTGAAACCCTGTCTAAAACAGCGTTGATAAAAGCCGGCGATTCGGACTCACAGTAAAGCTTTGCGATCTCTACGCACTCGTCCATCACTGTGCTTGGCGGTGTGTCCATATACAAAAGCTCGGTTACGCCCATACGTAGAATCGCTTTATCTACCTTGGCAATTCTAGCAAGAGTCCACCCCTTTAGATGGGTAGAAACTACATCGTCAACGATATCTAGTTTTTCAAAAACAAGGCCCACGTGCTTCCATCCGCGATCAGAAAGTTTTTTATCTAAACCCTCACGGTCACACTGGTCTATAAATTCATTTTCTTGTGCAAACAAAACCCTACGCGCGTCTGACTGATACAAATGCTGAAAAACAATTCTTCGCATAATGGTGTTTGGGTGTTTGATCTCACGGGTCGCCACGGTTGGTGATGCAATCATAACTAGCTTTGCTCCATTCTTAACTCTGTAGCACGGCTCAAAGAGCTGAGCATTTTAAGGCCTGCATCTGCGAAATATTCTCCGTGATTTTCAATCACGGACTTACCCGAAATCGGGTCTTCTTTTTCTAACATTCCACACCTTTGCTTCATCTGCGTATCGTTTTCTGTTGTCAGTACTCCGAAAATAATCGGCGCTCTTGAAACAGTTGATAGCTCTGAAATTCTCGAGGCGCAGTTTTCTGAAACCAGCTCATAGTGCGTGGTTTCGCCTCTGATGACCGCGCCAAGAGTGATAATGATATCAACCTGATCGCTTTCAATTAGCCGCGAGACAATCGCTGGTATCTCAAGTGCACCAGGCACCCAGATGGTTTCAAGCTTAGCTGCATCGGTTCCTTTAGCCACGAAATAATCCTTGGCGGCAGTATGGAGCGCGTCGACATAAACTTTGTTAAACTCGCTGTTTACAAAAACAATCTTTTTCATCACGCCTCCGGACCTGCACTTGTTTCCAAATCTACGCTTGAAACAAGCTCTAGGCCAAACCCTGTAAGGCCTGCCATCGAGCGGGGGGAAGAAGTATGCACACGCATTTTCTTTACTCCGAGCATACGCAAAATCTGCGCTCCGGTTCCGTACTGCTTAAAGTTCATGGCAGAGTTTTGGACTTTTTTCGACCCTTGATCCATTAAAAGCGAAGCGTCGTTTAAAATATCTTCTTCTGAAAAGTTATTTAAATATAAGACCACGACGTTTTCATGTTGCGCAAAAAGCTCTCGGCTTTTTTGTAGTTTCGACCCAGCCTCGCCTGTAATCACAGACAGTAGGTCTTGTAGCGGTCTTCCCGAGATCACTCTGACATCGACCGTTGCAGGTTTGTCTGTAAGGCCAGAAAACTGACCCGCTCCTTTACACAAAGCAAAGTGGAAGCTGTGATCTATTTCACTTTTAAACAAAGAGAGCTGCACTGCTTCGCTTCCCTCACCCGCTACCCCTGCAATAGTGCAAGGTTTTTGATGCACAAGCTTTAGAAAACTTCCCTTGTCTAAACGGTGCTGAATAAGGTCTGCGATAGAGACAATCGGAAGGCCATGCTTCTTTGCAAACACCTGCAAATCAGGCAGCCTAGCCATCGTTCCATCATCTTTCATGATTTCGCAAATAACTGCACACCCACTAAAACCTGCAATTTTTGCCAGGTCCATAGAGCCTTCTGTATGACCGGCCCGGGTAAGAACCCCGCCCGATTCGGCACGCAACGGAAACACGTGGCCTGGAACAACAATGTCATGGCTTTGCACGTCCGGAGAAGTTGCAACTTCAATTGTTTTAGAACGATCGGCAGCTGATATGCCAGTTGTGACGCCCGCGGCCGCCTCTATGCTTACCGTAAAAGCTGTAGAGCTTGATCCACGCGATCCGACTTGCCCCCGCATCAACGGCAGATTTAGGCGATCGAGCCTAGGGCCGGGCATACTAAGGCAAATTAAGCCACGTGCTTCTTTGGCCATAAAATTTATTTTTTCGGGGCTACAATGTTCAGAAGCGAATACAAGGTCGCCCTCGTTTTCTCTGTTTTCATCGTCGACCATCACGACCATGCCACCGGCTTTGATGGCGGCAGTAGCTGCATCAACTCTTTGCCTGACTGAGTTTGGATCCATTTTTAACAACGGCTTAGGCCTCCAAAAAGATAGGTTCGGATCTTGCTTCCAAACCGTATTGATATCGAGGCGAAACTAGCATAATGCCTATTTTTTTACCAGCCCATTGGCTCTTGCAAAGCCCTGGGTCGTAATAATTTAATCTATATTTATCAACTACTTAGAGACAAGCTTCGCAACATGCTTAGCCAGCAAGTCAAACTCGAGGTGTGCATGGTCGCCAACGCCAAAATAAGAGAGGTTCGTCTCCTGCCAGGTAATCGGGATGATGCAAACACTAAAGCTGCCACCACTAATTTCGTTTACGGTCAGTGATATACCGTCGATGCAAATGCTGCCTTTTTCTACGAGTAAGTTCCGGGCGGCAGAATCTGACATCTTCCACCACAACACCCAGCTACCATCGCTGTCTTCTACTGACTGCAGTGCGCAAACAGTGTCGACATGCCCCGTAACAAAGTGTCCGCCCAAACGGTCGCCCAAACGCAAGCTGCGTTCCAGGTTTACTTTTTCGTTCTCGCGAGTCGACTTAAACCTTGTGACATCCAAAGTTTCTTGACCAAGATCAAACCCCAGAAGCGGGCCTTTTTCTTCTACCAGAGACAAGCAGCATCCGCTTACAGCTATGCTCTCGCCTAGCTTTAAGTCTGTCTCCTTCCAACTTGGCCGAATCCAAAACCGCTTAGATTTATTTTCTAGAAGCTCTAACTTTTCAACCGTTCCTACGGCCTGCACTAAACCTGTAAACAAATCAAAGCCTCGCTGGTGTGGTCTTTAGGTTTTTAAGTTCGTTGATAAACTCGTCTGGGTCTGCAAAATCCTTATAAACAGAAGCAAAGCGCACATAAGCGACGTGATCTAAGCCCTGAAGGTTTTCCATCAGCAAGTCCCCAATCCTACGACTTGTAATGCTGCGATCGGCTGAGTCTTGGATAAACCTTTCGACCCTTACTACGATGCGGTCAAGCTGCGCTGGCTTTATCGGCCTTTTCTGGCAAGCAATCTGTAGGCTTCTCAGGATCTTATCGCGTGAAAAATCTTCAAACCGACCATCTTTCTTTTCTACCCGGATCTGTACTTCTTCTTCACGCTCGTAGGTTGTGAACCTGTGGTCACAGTCTTGACATTTTCGGCGGCGGCGAATAGCGCGCCCATCCTGGTGAGCTCTACTCTCCAGGACCTTGATGTTTTCGGATAGGCACTGCGAACAACGCATGTCTCAAAAAACCGCCTTCTTTGGTTAGCTTCTAAAAGCTGACAGAAAACCCCTCGGAGCTAACTATTCCCAACCTTTGTAAAGTGGGAACTTAAGAGCCAACTTTTCTACTTCTTCTTTCAAAGCCGGGGCCTTCCCAGCAAATACTTCTTCACTTTTCATATGCTCAAATACGCTGCCAATCAAGTCAGCAATTGCATGCATATCCTTAGGGCCCATACCTCTGGAGGTAACAGCTGGAGTTCCTAAACGAATTCCACTAGTTACAAAAGGGCTGCGTTTTTCTTGCGGCACCGTATTTTTATTTACGGTGATCTCTACAGCTCCTAATGCCTTTTCCATTTGCTTGCCCGTAACCTCACTCTCGCTAAGGTCAATCAGACAAAGATGGTTGTCCGAACCGTCTGATACAAGCTTAAACCCATTTTTTTTAAGGCCTTCACAAAGAGCCGCGCAGTTTTCAACAATGTTCTTTTGATAGGTTCTAAACTCAGGCTTCAATGCTTCAGCAAAACACACTGCTTTAGCTGCAATAATGTGTTCGAGCGGCCCACCCTGGGTTCCAGGGAAAACAGCTTTATTGAAATTCAAGTCTTCGCGGTTCCACAGAATAAGTCCACCTCTTGGGCCCCTAAGTGATTTGTGTGTTGTTGTGGTCACAACATCTGCATAAGGGATAGGAGATGGGTGTTCGCCCGCAGCTACGAGTCCCGCTATATGTGCCATGTCTACAAAAAGATAGGCTCCGACGCTGTCGGCAATTTCTCGAAAACGTGCAAAATCTATCGTGCGTGAATAAGCACTAGCACCAGCAATGATAACTTTGGGCTTACACTCTAGAGCCTTTTCAGCGATGGCATCGTAGTTAAGCCGTTCTGTCTTAGGATCCAACCGATAGAACTCGCTTTGAAACTGTATTCCAGAAAAGTTCACTTTACTTCCGTGAGTAAGATGCCCACCGTGCGAAAGATCAAGGCCTAGGATCGTATCTCCTGGGTTAAGCAACGCAAGAAAGACAGCAGCGTTTGCCTGCGCCCCACTATGCGGCTGAACATTAGCAAAAGAGCAGCCAAAAATTTTCTTGGCCCTGTCGATTGCAAGCTGTTCGACGGTGTCCACATGTTCACAGCCGCCGTAGTAACGCTTTTTCGGCAAGCCTTCGGCGTATTTGTTTGTCATGATATTTCCAGCGGTAGCTACTACCTGCGCGGAAGCAAAGTTTTCAGAGGCAATAAGCTCTATGCCACGCTGCTGGCGGCCAAGCTCAGCTTCTATGCAAGCAAAAACTTCTGGATCATGGTTTTTAAGTGCTAGCCACGGCTTGGGGAAAGATACTTCCATCACTAAAATCCCTTACTTTAAAAAAGGTCTAATCAACTGCGATTTTATCTACTCTATTTTGATGGCGACCACCTTCGAAAGAGGTCAACCAAAAATTCTTTACTATCTCTGTTGCAACAAGAGGGTTTGTAAACCGCGCACCTAAACACAACACATTGGCATCGTTATGCTGACGCGTAAGCATTGCCAATTCAGGCTCATAAACCAAAGCAGCTCGCACGCCTTTGGCTTTGTTTGCTGCCATCGACATGCCGATGCCAGACCCACAAATCAAAATACCAGCGTCAAACTCACCTGAGCTTACAAGTTCTGCCACTTGCTTGGCGAAGTCAGGGTAATCCACAGAAGCGCTGCCGTGCGTACCAACATCTAAAATTCGGATGTCTGGCGCAAAAAGCAGCTTTAAGGACGAAACCAAGGGCGGGCCCGCATGGTCACAACCAATGACCAGAGAGCCCGCCCAGTTTTTTCGAAGTAGTGACTCGGTCACTTACTTTTTATTCTTCGCAATGTAGTTAATGGCATCATCAACCGTACGAATGTTCTCAGCTTCTTCTTCAGGTATCTCAATGTCGAACTTTTTTTCCATGTCTAGAACAAGCTCAACGATATCGAGAGAGTCTGCACCGAGATCTTCGATAAACTTTGCAGGACCAGTAACGGAACCAGCATCTACACCTAAATTTTTAACAACAATCTCAGTTACCTGTGATTTTACTTCTTCTGGAGTCATATCTAACCTCTCCTCAAATCTCTGGCCACCAGTGAGGGTGGCATTCTTCAGACATACCTTTACCTAACTGCTGGAATAAGCCAAAATAATGCTGCGCCTTTCTTAAGCAGATTACAGGGATTGGGGCAGAACCATTTGAAGCTGCCAGCTTGGAGGCCCCAGTTTGAGCACAAAACACCTGAACGCCCATGAGTCACAACACTTACCAGAAGGCAACTGGAAGGCCCTGTTTGTCTCTGATGTGCATATTGTCAGCGGCACAGACGAGCGCGCCAAGCTTCTTTTGGAAGTCCTCGAAGAGGCCGAAAAAGCCGGTGTCCAAGGGTTCTTCCTACTAGGAGATATCTTCGATTTTTGTTTGGGCACACACGCAAGGTTTCACAAAAAGTTTGAACCTATATTTTCGAAGCTCGAACAACTAAAAGTAGACGGCAAGCATGTAGTGTTTGTCGAGGGAAACCATGAATTTGGAATGCAGTGCTACCCAACCACCGTCCCAATAGAAGGCATTAAGACACATATTTCTTATCTAAAGACATTGGATGTGGCAGTCGCACACGGCGATCTTTTTGCTGCTCCAGCCCGCTACCTATGGTTTCGCAGAACCATCAAAAGTGATTGGCTGCGGCGCCTTGTTTGGTTTATTCCAGGATGGGCGCTAGATGCCTATGCATGGCTCCATTCGGGGTCATCCAGAAAAATGGATCACTACCGCAAGATTAACAAAGAAGAGATCTTGGCTTCAGCGGCCAAATATCTGTCAAATACAAGCTTTAAGCCAAGCGCCATGGTGTTTGGACACTTTCATTACCCATTTGATGACAGCAGGGCTATCGGCAGTACAAACACAAAACTCTTATCGATGCACTCTTGGGACAAGCCAAGTTGCCTGCTTTTAGATGAGGCAAAACAGTTTCACCGGGTTATGCTTAGCTATGACTAAAAAGTTAAAGATGCATCTTGTAACAGAAAGCAGCCAAAAGAGGTGGGCGGTTTTTTGTGAAGTAAAAAATTTAGCACCCATTCAAAATATATTAAACAAGTCTGAATTTTTGACGACTCTAAAGAACGACTCAAGGTCAAGGGTTTACATAGCAAAGATCGAGAATAAGCGGGTGGTTGTGAAGTTTCCTGTTGGCGGCGATAAAAAGTCGAGCATGCGAATCCGTAGCTTGTTTTTTAAAAGCTCCTACGCCCAAAGGCAGGCGCAAAGCCTTCTTACTTTGAGCTCTTGGGGGTACAAAACTCCTGAAGTTCTAGCCTTTGGCTCACGCAGAAGGTTTGGCATAGCGGTAGAATCTTTTTTACTAATGGAACATCTAGAAGAGTTTAAGCAATGTGAAACTCCCACCAACGAGCAGTCGGAGCAGATTGTAAACCTTGTAAAAGACGTTCATGGTCGCGGTTTCTTGCACGGAGACCCTTACGTGCAAAACTTTTTGTTTGATAAAAACGGCAAGCTTGCTGTTATAGACGCTCTTTTAAAAAAAGCACCTTTTTGGATCACCTCTAAGATCACCGAATGGTTTCATCTAGACTGGGGCGCCCGGCACCTCAAAAACAGCGCGATCCGAAAAGAGAGAAACGAGGTGATAAAAAACCACCCCGTTCGACATTTGCTTTATAAGTTTTTCTTTTTTTTGAAAAACTTCAAAAAACGATTCTAGTCTCTTAACTCCGCAAGTTTGTCTTCAATAAACTGCATCGCTTGCTCTGACAATTCTTTTAGGCGCTCTTCAAAATCAGTACGTATGCTTTCAATTTCTTCGCGAAGCTTTCCTACTAGTTCTTCTTTATCAATTCCTGCCTCTTCCATAAACCGGCGGATAAACTCACGAACAATCCCGTCTCCCTCACCATCACCGACGACACTAACCTTATCTTCTAGGGCTTTGCGGCGCCTGCTGGCCTTCTCTTTCTTAGCTTGGGCTTCAGGGTCTTCGATTTGCCTTTGCTGATATCTGTCCCAGGCCACATCTACAATAGTCTGAAGGATAGCAAGAATAACGCCCGAAGGAAGTCCTGTTGCCGAGCTGATTGCTCCGGCTCCAAAAAGAACGGTTGAATCAAGTAATCCTTTTTTTTGCTCGTCTGTAAAGCCACCCTTAAATATTGGATAAAGCTGAACGATAAACGTAAACAACTGCTTGCGCGTCTCTTCATCCTCTAAATAATCAGCACTCACACCGTAGCTTACTAATACTTTTTTGATGTCACTGACATTATGAATATCGTCATCGCCAAGTGCGAGCGTAGGTAGGTTCTTTGAAACCTCAGCCAGAATCACGGTGTTGCGCTCATCGGAAGTCAAACTCGTGGAAAGCTCCTCTACAGTGCTCTCGGCAGAGTCTTCAACAGCAGTAATATTTCCTGGGTTATCTGCCCCACAACCATAAGTCATAAACAACCCGGCCAGCAGAAGCCCTTTGAGTTCTAGCTTGTACATCTGTATTCTCCTCTATATATACAGCGTCGACACAATCATCAACGTGATAGAGTTATCGACTGTAATTAGCGTGAATTCAGAATCTTTAAAAAAGTGTGTGGTTACAGATGTTTAGGAGGTCTTTTGCCAAGAACAAAAATACTGCTCTGCCGATTCGCTCGACAAAACTTTTTCTTTACCCTTGCTAGCTATGAGCTCACAGAGTCAAAGTATGCAGTATGTAAGGCTTTTACACCTCTATCATGATCAGCCATTGGTACCAAGCATGAGATTTTTATTTCAGAAGTTGAAATCATTTGAACTGGGATACTAGCTTTACTTAAAATAGAAAAGGTTTTGGCTGCAACTCCACTAGCAGAACGCATCCCCAACCCAACTACAGATATTTTTGCAAAACCTTCTTCCATGGTTGCCTCAAATCCCCTTTGCTTAGCAAAGTCCACGACTGTTTTTTCAGCTTGTTTCTTATCAGCAGCATCCAAAGAAAACCCAAGCCAACCACCAACCTGCCCACCGATTGTCTTAGTTTCCGTGTTGTGCACGATGATATCTAAGTTAATACCCTGATCGCCTAAAAGAGTGAAAACAGAATCCACCGTCGCAAAGTCCAGTTCGCTACCACTAATAGAAAATTTAACAACGTCTTTGGTCGATGTAACAGCTGAAACAACAGGTGCTTCTATTTGCTCTGCTTCGTTCATAGCCATAATCCAGGTGCCTTCCCTTTCGAGGTTTTGGATATTCAGTGGTTTTCCACGGTTCTTAAAACTATCGCGCACGTGAACGCGCACTCCATACTTAGCAGCAAGCTCTACGCAGCGAGTATGCAAAACTTTTCCACCAAGCGCGGCCAGCTCAAGACACCCCTCATAGTCCATAAGTGGGATACGAGATGCGTTTTCTACTAGCCTTGGATCGGCCGAAAACACGCCGTCCACATCAGTATTGATTTCACAGCGACCTGCTTTTAGCGCAGCAGCAATTGCAACTGCAGTCGTGTCAGAGCCGCCCCGCCCCAACGTTGTAATTTGATTATCAGCTGTCTGGCCTTGAAAGCCAGCTACCACAGGTATAATCCCTTCTGCCCAAAGATCTTCAAAAACCCCTGTGCGAATTGACTGAATCTTTGCCGAACCATGTCGAGCATCGGTACGCATACCTATTTGATGCGCCAAAAGTGGCCTTGCTTTTATTCCTAGCTTTGCCGCTGCAGCAGCAAACAGCCCGCAGCTAACCTGCTCACCAGATGCTACTACAAAGTCCTTCGCATAAGCTGGCGCGTCTGGATAAACCTGATCTACAAGCGACAAAAGTCTATTGGTCTCTCCGGACATTGCGCTTAAAACCACGACCTGCCGAGGAAAATATTTAAAAAGCTTTGCGGCTCGCTCAGCAACCCAGCCAATTCGCTCTGTCGTTCCAACAGATGTTCCTCCATACTTATGTACAAAAATATTGGAACTTGTCATTTACACACCATCACTAGTGGGGTTGAGTGCGGTAGTAGATTTAGTTTTTTCTAGACCTTCAATCTCTTGGGCCCATAACTCTTCATACTGCTCCCTCTTGCGCGCAACAATGACCTGGCCTTGATCCACCATAAGTTCGCAAACCCTGCGGCGGGTGTTGTAATTGCTTGAAATAGAAAATCCATAAGCACCTGCACTGTGAATCGCATACAGATCCCCCGTCTCACCAGAGGCAATAGCCCTATCTTTTGCAAACTTGTCGGTACTTTCACAGACTGGACCGACAACATCTACTGTTATGCTTTGATCGTCAGAGCTTTTTTTAATAGGGCTAATGTCATGATGCGCGTCATACAATGCAGGCCGCATCAGATCATTCATCGCAGCATCTACAATGTAGAACGTTTTTTTAGGGTTCTCTTTTATGCCTAACAGCCTGGTGACAAGTACTCCAGTATTGCCTGCAATCACACGACCTGGCTCCAAGACAACTTCGTAACCAAGATCTTGCACAGGCTTGCAAACTTTCTTGGCGTACTCTTGTAGTTGCGGCGTGGTTTCTTGATCGTAACGAATACCGAGCCCACCACCTAAATTTAGGTAGCTAAGCTCAACGCCGCTTTCTTTCAATTTAGTAGCCATATCAACTAGGCGCTGCCTTGCATCCACTAAAGGAGAAAGCGAAGTGATTTGAGAGCCAATATGACAGCTGAGCCCTTTAATCTCGATATTGCTAATGCCGCTACTTTTAATCTTTTTGATAAGTTCTAATACATGCGACTCGGTAAGCCCAAACTTACTGCTGTGCATACCAGTTGATATGTGAGGGTGCGTCTTTGCGTCTACATTTGGATTCACCCGAAACGCAACAGGCACGATGGATTTAGGTAGTTCTTTTGCAATCTCAAACAAGTGGTCAAGCTCAAACGGAGACTCTACTTGAATGCTTTTGATTTTGCTTTCGATGGCAAATCTTAGCTCGCCCTTTGTTTTACCCACACCCGAAAAAACAATGCGTTCAGGCTTGCACCCAGCAAGCAGAGCCCTTCGCAGCTCGCCTTCAGAGACCACATCCGCTCCAAAGCCAGCCCTAAAAACAATATGTAAATAGGAAAGATTAGAGTTTGCTTTCACCGCAAAACAAGGAAGGCAGGGTCCGTGCTCTTTTACCGCGCTTTGAAAAACAGCTAAGTGCCTTTGCAACGTAGCGGAGCTGTAAATATAAAATGGCGTCCCAAACTTTTTTGCTACATCTGCAAGCGAGATGTCTTCACAATAAAGCGAGTCGTTTTGGTATTCAAAATAATTCATAGTTTTCTCTAGTGGCTTTTCTGCTAAAGCGGCCGGGTGCATCCTATGCAAACCTGCGGCTAGCTGATCTTATCCGAGCCGGTTTCCTTGGCTGCATCTTGCTCGATTTTGTTGTGCTCTTCTAGGACAACCTCTCGCTCAGCTTCTCGAATCACATCGTCTACTACAGAGCGCGCCTCGCTGGTAGCTCTTCGAAACTTTACAAACAGTTTTCCAAACTGCTTTGCCGTCTCCGGCAGCTTCGAAGGACCAACAAAAATAAGAAAAATCGCAGCAGTTACAATCATTTCCATGGGTCCAATGCTAAGCACGCGTGTTCACCTCTTGCGGGAGTTCTACTAAAGTAGCTGACAAGCTGTTTATATATTAATCAACCCCTGGGGTCCAGCTCTATCAATGATATTCTAGTCTGCCGCAAGGGTGTGGTAAAGCTCTTCTTGCAGCACAAAGTAACTTCTAAACCCCTGACTTAATGGAGTATTTTTAAACCCATGATCATAATAACAGGCGCAACAGGCTTTATTGGCAGTAATCTTACTCACATACTCTCTTCTCAAGGCAAGCGGCTTTGGCTTGTAGACTGGCAAGACTCGGACGGAAGACAGCAGATACCTGGCAAAGAATCTAACCTTGCTGGAGCCAGCTATGAAAAGATCACAGACCCAGACACTTTTATAGACCAGCTCCAACACCAGGCCATAGAAGAGCCGGTTGAGGCAATCTTTCATATGGGAGCCTGCAGCGACACCACAGAAGACAGGTGGGACTACCTTCTAAAGTATAATGTCGAGTATTCGAAAACCTTGTTTAAGTTCGCACAACAAAACAGCGTTCCATTTTTTTATGCTTCTAGCGCAGCAACCTACGGAGACGGAGACCAGGGGTTTGCAGACGACCTAGGTTCTATTGATAGACTAAAGCCTCTAAATTTATACGGCAAAAGCAAACACGAGTTTGACTTGTGGATGCTAGAGCAACCAAAAAAAGGTGTGTGGGCCGGGTTTAAATTCTTTAATGTCTATGGAGAGCGCGAAGACTACAAAGGGCATATGGCCAGCAAAGTTCATAAGGCCTTTATAGAGCTACAAGAAGGCAGTGACGTCGCGCTTTTTCGCTCATCCAAACCAGGTATGGAAGATGGCGGCGAGCGAAGAGACTTTGTCTACTCGGGCGATGTTGCAAAGGTCTTGATCCACTTTTTAAATAGAAACGATGAAAGTATTTCAGATATTTACAACTTAGGTACCGGCAAAGCCCAAAGTTTTCTCCAGCTAGCCCAAGCAGTTTTTGCTGCCAAAGACCTGCCAGAAAACATCCGCTGGATCGATATGCCAGAAAAGCTAAAAGGTAAGTATCAGTACTTCACCCAGGCAGACATCACCAAGCTAAGAGAAAAGGCTGGCTACGCAGCATCCTTTTCAGGCTTAGAAAAAGCATGTGTGAATATACGAAACACTATGGATGCAAGCCAAGCTAAGAAATAGGGTTTACTATCGAACGTC
>JALZUO010000033.1 GCA_023301565.1 Oligoflexales bacterium | reverse complement strand
TCTATTTCTAGCAGAACGCCTTCTGCTCCGAGGCTGAAGCCTCTGTGAACCCACATGGGTTTTAATCTGTCTAGCAAGGTAAACACCTGTGACTTGTACCGAAAAAGGTTCATGTTATTTGTCCAGTCGCGGATGGTTTCTGTGCCTCGAAAGACAACTAAGATAAAATCTTCATGTGGTAAAAGCGCTACTTGCGTGTCATTTTTTTTATTCTCTATGGGTATGTAGTCTAAAAATCCCCATATTTTCGCAACCCTTTTAGCGTGTGCGGGTTTCCGCTCAGCTTTTTTCCCTGATGGAAGTATGACTTTCTCATAAACCAGGTGAGATGCCATCGACATGATCAGAGCATTCTTCCAGTCTTTGTTTGTAGTTTTAGGGCTAAACCGAATACACGGCATTCCCTTTGATAAAAGGCTTTTATTGCAAACTTTAAACTTTAGCAGCTCTTGCTCGTTTAGCTCAACCTTCTTATCTAGCTGCCAGGTTCCTTTGTCAGACTGCTTGGCAGCTGGGCTTGTTAAGCCGGTAAGCTCAGATGCGACGGTGTCTCGAACGCCAGCCTTTTTGCGTGCGATCTTCTTTTTTGTCGAGCACTGGACGGAAAAAAAAGTGACCAGTGTTAAAAAAAATACATGATTCATAAACCAAAGTCTCTGACATAGATGTTTCGCGTCTTGTGGACTAGCTTTGCACTTCATAGATTGCTGGCAAGTTTCGCCAGCGTTCGTTGTAGTCCAGCCCGTAGCCTACAACAAAATGATTAGGAATCTCTCTTCCAATATATTTAACTTCTACATCTACCACGCTACAAGACGGTTTAGACAGCAACGTGCAAACCTCAAGGGAGGCAGGGCCTCTAAGTGACATATTGTTTTTTAGGTATTCTAGGGTTCTTCCAGTATCGACAATGTCTTCAACCAAAATAACGTGCTCATTTTTTATGTCACGGCTTAAGTCTTGCGTGAGTTTTACGTTCCCTGTGGATTCGGTCCCTTCGTAGCTAGAGACGCCAATGAACTCTATGCGGGTTTCTAAACTGAGGTTACGGGCAAGGTCTGCAAGAAACAAAAAGGAGCCCTTGAGGACCCCAATAAGAACAACTGTTTTTCCAGCATAGTCCTGGTTAATTTTTTTTGCTATCTCGCCTACCGCCGAGCGTATATCACTTTGGCTTAGAAGGGGTTGTTGTTTTAGTTTCACTGGTAGAGTCCTTTTTTGTTTATAACTCGGCTAGCTCTCCAGATCCAGCCTGGTTTTGTAGACTTACAAGTTCTTCTCTGCAGCTTTGTGCAAGTGCAAGCGCCCCTTGAACTTGTTCAGCGCTGAATGCGTCGTGTTCGCCTGTTCCTTGTACCTCAAGGAATTTACCGTCTGAGGTCATCACAACATTCATATCTAGGTCTGCAGAGCTATCTTCGATGTAGTCTAGATCTAAAAGCAGCTCATCTTGCTTGATGCCAATAGAGATAGCTGCCACGTCTTTGATGATAGGATTTTTTTTAAGCCTGCCGTCAGCTAGGGCCTTGTTCACAGCAATCTTTAAAGCAACCATACCGCCTGTAATGGAAGCTGTTCGAGTTCCGCCGTCAGCTTGCAGTACGTCGCAGTCGATGATGATTTGCATTTCAGGCATTTTTTTAAGATCAACAGCACCCCTGAGACTTCTTGCAATAAGTCTTTGGATTTCCTGAGTTCTCCCCCCTACCTTGGAACGTTCACGCCGTGTCCTTTGTCCGGTAGCTGCTGGAAGCATGTTGTACTCAGCTGTGAGCCAGCCTTTGGGCGGCTTGGCGTTTCTTAGCCATGAAGGCGTACTGTCGTCTATAGTGGCCGTACACATCACCCTTGTTTCACCAACCTCAATCAGCACGGAGCCGTCAGGTTGGTTTGTAAAGTGTGGGGTGATGCGGACAGGTCTTAGTTGATTGGTTGCTCTTCCGTCGTGACGAACCATTAAAAGCTCCTAAGGTCGCAGATTTATTTTTTGTCTTTGCTGGTAAGTACAGCTGTGACGTATTCTTTGTTTAATAAAGCGATGTTGTCGCCAGAAATTTCTTTGGGGCACGCAGCTTCACACTCTAAGTGGTTACTGCAATTGCCAAAGCCTTGCTTGTCCATCTCTTCTACCATGGCAATAGCACGCTTGCTGCGTTCCGGCTGACCTTGAGGAAGCATCGAGAGCTGGGCTACTTTTGCAGAGGTAAAAAGCATCGCCGAAGAGTTTTTGCAGGCTGCAACGCATGCACCACATCCAATACAGGTCGCAGCATTAAAGGCGTTGTCTGCAATCTCTTTTGCAATAGGAAGAGCGTTCGCATCGGGGGCGTTTCCAGTTGCTACAGAGACATAGCCGCCTGCCTGCTGAATTGCATCAAAGGCGTCTCGATCTACAAGAAGATCTTTTAGAACCGGAAATGCCCTAGCTCTAAAAGGTTCTACATAAATCGCATCACCATCTTTGAAGCTACGCATATGCAACTGGCAAGTTGTCGTGCCTTTTTCAGGTCCGTGCGGCCTTCCGTTGATGACCATGCTGCAAGATCCGCAAATACCTTCTCTGCAGTCGTGGTCAAAGACGATTGGCTCTTCGCCGTTTTGAATAAGTTCCTCATTTAACTGGTCTAACATCTCTAAAAAAGAGCTGTCTGGACTCACTTCATCTACAAGATACTTTTTAAGGCCGCCTTGCGCAGATTTATTTTTTTGTCGCCAAACGTGAAGAGTAATTTTCACTAAAAGACCCTGCCTTCCTGGTTATTTATAACTTCTAGTTGAGAGTTTAACATTTTCGTATTCTAGGTTTTCTTTATGTAGGGTCGGCTCTTTGTTTTCACCTTCGTAGCCCCAGACAGACACGTGACAAAACTTCTCATCGTCACGTTTCGCTTCGCCCTCATCGGTTTGATGTTCTTCGCGGAAATGACCGCCACACGATTCTTCGCGAGCAAGGGCGTCTCTACACATGACTTCGCCGAACTCAAGAAAGTCAGCGACTCGCCCAGCTTTTTCCAGGCCGCTATTGATGTTTTCTGTTTCGCCCAAAACACGCACATTTTGCCAGTACTCTTCTTTGAGCTGGCCGATCTCTTGGATGCCTTTTTCGAGGCCTTGCTTGTTTCGGGCCATTCCGCAGCGGTCCCACATGATTTTTCCAAGCTCTTTATGAAAGGAATCTACAGACCTTTCGCCTTGTATACCCGAAAGTATTCCAATGCGATCTCTGACGGCGTCCTCTGCTTCTTTAAACTCTGCTTCTTCCCCACTTATAGACCCTGGAGTTTCATTGGCGAGGTAGTTGCCTAGGGTGTAAGGAATAACAAAATAGCCGTCTGCTAAACCTTGCATAAGTGCACTAGCACCTAGCCTGTTGGCTCCATGGTCGGAGAAGTTTGCTTCACCAAGCACGTGCAGCCCAGGAACATTGCTCATGAGGTTGTAGTCGACCCATAATCCGCCCATGGTGTAATGCACCGCCGGGTAGATACGCATAGGTCTTTGGTAAGGGTTTTCTGCCGTAATCTTTTGGTACATATGAAACAGGTTTCCGTACCGTTCTGAAATAGCGTCTTGTCCTACCCTCTTAATTGCATCTTCAAAGTCTAGGTAAACTCCAAGGCCTGTTTTTCCTACTCCGCGGCCTTCATCGCAAACTTCTTTTGCGCTTCTTGAGGCGATGTCACGCGGGGACAGGTTCCCAAAGCTAGGGTATTTTCGTTCTAAATAATAATCTCTTTCGTTTTCAGGAATATCACCGGGGGCTCTATTGTCACCCTTCTTTTTTGGCACCCAAACACGACCGTCGTTTCGCAAAGACTCTGACATCAAAGTCAGTTTACTTTGGTGCTCGCCACTCACAGGGATGCATGTAGGGTGGATTTGAGTAAAGCATGGGTTCGCGTAGCCAGCGCCTTTTTTGTAAGCCCGAAAAGCTGCTGTTACATTGCAGCCTTTTGCATTTGTAGAAAGAAAAAAGACGTTTCCATACCCGCCGGTTGCAAGGATAACCGTATCTGCTGTGTGTCTTTTGATTTCGCCTGTGGTCAGGTCTCGTGTGATGATCCCTTTTGCGTGACCATTTATCAAAACGACATCGAGCATTTCAGTGCGAGTGTGTACTTTTACAGCGCCCTTATCTATTTGCCGGTTCAAGGCACCGTAAGCTCCAAGCAAAAGCTGTTGTCCGGTTTGGCCTCTTGCATAAAAAGTTCTGGAAACCTGCGCACCACCAAAACTTCGGTTGGTCAGCAAGCCGCCGTAGTCACGTGCAAAAGGAACCCCCTGAGCAGCGCACTGGTCGATGATATCGGCACTTACCTGCGACAGCCGGTAGACGTTTGCTTCTCTAGACCTAAAGTCTCCACCTTTAACGGTGTCGTAAAATAAGCGAAAGACGCTATCACCATCGTTTTGATAGTTTTTAGCGGCATTGATACCACCTTGGGCTGCGATACTATGCGCTCGCCGTGGGCTGTCTTGGTAGCAAAAGGTTTCTACTTGGTAGCCGAGCTCTCCGAGGGTAGCTGCGGCACTAGCACCGGCAAGGCCAGTTCCTACAACCAAAACTTTGTATTTTCTTTTATTAGCTGGGTTTACAAGTTTGCTAGAAAACTTGTGGTTTTTCCATTTATCTTCTAGCGCCCCTTCTGGGATTTTTGCGTCTAAATTCATTTTGGTTCCTCTTTATTTCGGCTTATGGCAGCTGAATGATCCCGAGCATCACAGAAAGAGGGATGGATGCGTTCCCCAAGAGTAAAAAAGTTGCGATGGCTGGGCCGATGTTATCAGTCACCCACCGGTATTTTTCAAATCGAAATCCAAGGCTTTGCCAAACAGAGCTTCCGCCGTGTCCTATGTGTAGCCATAAAAAGACCATGGAAATAATGTAAAAGAAGCTAATAGCCTTGTTTTGAAAGCCTAAAATAACCATTGTGTAAATGTCGTGTCTGCCTTGATCGTCCACAAGATGTTGAAGAGCTGGATCGGTGGCAATAAAAGTAAAGTGCAATAGGTGGTAGATTACAAATGAAAGTATGACAAGCCCACTCAAGATCATCGTCCTAGCACCAACGCTTGCATATAAGGTCGTTGGCTTTTTGTATGCATATTGTTTTGCAGACCTGTTTTGCAGCGTAAGCCTAATACCTGTGATCGTGTGATAGAGCACGATGCTAAGTAGCCCAGCACGTGCAAACCATAACAGGGTGTACACCGGCTGACTTTTTAGCTTGTAGCCATAGGCGTTGAGCTGATCTTGCCCAAGATAGATGAGTAGGTTTCCACCAAGATGCGCCACTACAAACCCGAGTAGTGCGAGTCCTGTGATAGCCATAAAAACTTTTTTTCCGATGGAGCTTTGAAAAAGACTAGAGAGTCTTGCCATAAATTTTGTTTCCCAGGTTGCCTTTGGTTAGGTCGGCGATCATTGGGTCGCCACATTCAAACCAAAAGTATAGCAAAGCACTGGCACACATGCATAGCCAAGCCGGTGCGAAGCTCCTGACAAGAACATAAAGTGACTAAAAAACAACCAAATGGCCTTACATTTTTACGGCATAACCAAGCTGGATAGCCTGCTCTCTTAATTTGCTGCCCAGTTCAGGCGCTCTCATGCTGTAAGACAGCTTAAAGTCTTTTTGCTCAAACCCAACAGCGCCAGCCAAGCTAGACCTCTTTTTGGCCTTGTCTTGGCTGGCTGCCGTCCAAAGAGGTTGGAGCTGGCGAGAGTATGAACCAACTAAAAAGAAAGATTTCCACTGGCTGACGATTCCGGCGCCAACTGTATCTACCCAGCCTTTTTCATCCGCTATAAACTCACCTTCTACAAGCCTTCTTCGTTGATAGTTCCCTTGAAGTTCAAAGTTTTTTTTAAACCCATAACTTAACCCTCCGCGAAATGTGGTTGGAGCTATGGTTGCAAGCTTTTTGGAGCCTAAGTTTTCGCCCGAAAACCCTAACTTAACTTTTTCAGAGATGTCTGCAACAAGACCTGCATTAAACCGCATACCTCTAACATCCATAGTGGCGTTTTTTTCGCCAGCAGAATACTGCCCAGCGATACCTAGCCTAAATTTCCCTGTTTTTTGTGCGAAACCTACGTGAATTCTGTGTTTTACGGGGATATCTGTATTTAAATTTTTAGTTTTAGAAAAGTGGCCAGAATATAAAAGTCCAGTGGTTGTTTTTGAGGTACGCGAATCAACTACCCCAACCTGATAAAGCTCTCTACCCTCTGAAGGCCACTGGTAGTTTGCGCTAACTCGGTAAGAGCCTTTGCCGGCTAAAAGTGCTGGGTTTGTTTTAAGCCCACTTACCTCAGCTTCACCGTAGGTTGTGTTTAAATGCCCTAGCCCTAAACCAAATCCCGGCGTGGCCTGTGCTTCGCTAAGTACGTTGTGAAAGTTGAGTCCGTCTTGGGCGTTTACGCTCGGGTAAGCAATTAGGCCAAGTCCAATTATGATGCTTTTAATGGAGAGTATTTTTTTCATAACATTCAGGTCCCTGCGTTTATTTATAAGCTAGTAGTCCATTGTAACATTTAGCCTGCATAGAAAGTTTTAAGGCAGGAATCTAACCAGGCCTAGAACACAGTATTCCTAGGTAAGCTGTGGTTGCCAATGACTTCTAAAGTAATTAGCTATAGAGATATGTCAAAAGGATCTTTGGTGTTTTAAGAATTTTTTACCTATGCCAGCGTTTTATTCAACCCTTAAAGTCCGTGGGTTTTGAGGTCACTACGAAACCGTTGATATATGACACCATGCCTTTGCTAGCCTCGTGTTTAGTCAAAATAAGCGGCCTCACCTCGCGCTGCGATGTCTAGCAGTATTAGGCGTTGGCGATACATAATCATGCTGATTTCCTCATCAAGGGCCTCATCAATAAGGGCATCTTCCCACGAATCACGGTCCATTTCTTCGAGCTTTTCGATAAACTTTCGAGAGTATCTATATGGAAGGACTAATCCAAAAGGTGTGTAGTCGAAAGCATTTTGCGACCTATCGCTAGCATAAGCATCGGCTCCAAAAGACAGAGCTTGTCCTGGGTCAACTAAAAGCATTCTGCCATCAGGTCGTTTGATTGCATTGGTCGAATCTGAGTCTTTATCACCAAGCAAAAAAGAAAATCCCTGCCCAAGCCAGTAGGTTTCTTTCTTTAAGCTCCCGTCTTCTAGCGCTTTTAAATAAGTACTTGCGGCATTAGTGCTTCTTTTTAAGCCGACGGTCTCTCCTTTTGCAAAATCAGTTAACAAATAGGTACGTCCGTTAATCTTCTGTGGTTGAAAATTAGGGTATATGTCAAAGCCAAAGTGTTCTTCTACTTTGCTGGCGACCATAGCCGCTCGCCCTTGCGTCAGAGCATAAATATCCGTTTTTGTGTCGACGTTTCTGGCTATGTATTTCTTGCCTTCACTTAAAAAAGAAAACACATCGTCGCTTAACTTTTTCATTTTTATAGGAGAGGTTTTGCTGCCGATTGCCGGGCGAGTTAAGGCTATTTTTTCAATATCTTCCGCCCACTGCATGCTTATTTCTTCTTTGCTGGCTTCATCAATGTAGCTATAGCTTAAGAAGTTTTCGTCCTCTCCATATTCAGGAAAACTCTGGTTTAGTTCAGCATCGAGGTTTGTCATGTAGGTAAGCCATTCCATTGGCTGCATCCCGTACAATTTCTTGTAAGACGCTTCATCAAGCTTCTTTGCCGGAAGATACCATTCGAGCATGATATGCATCCGGGCGCAGCTGTCATCTGCGCTTAGTGAGTTTGAGGCAAAAAAAAGCAAAACCAGGGTCAAACGCATAAATGACTCCTTAAAAGAGAAATGAAGTATATTTTAGCATGGTTTTAAAAAGCAGGGGTTTTAAGCACGCTGACGCAAAACAGTTCTAGTTCTAAAAAAAAGCAGCAGTGCAGCAATCCATATACCTAGGCACTTCCCCATCCAGACACCTATCGTGCCAAACCCTAGACTCAGACCAAACAAAAGCATTAAAGGGATTCCAAGCAGCATAAAACTAAAAACGAGCCGGTAAAAGCTAGCAACCGTATCTTTGCAGGCTCTTAAGATGATACTAAACAAAATAAGGAGCCCATCGCCAAACAGTAAAAAGCAGGTGATCAGTAGGAGGTTTTGCGTGAGCTTCGCAACAGAAGGCTCAGGGTTATATAAAGAAATAAAGAAAGGTCCGCCAAAAAAACAAAACAAACCAGTGAAAACCTGCGTAAAAGCTATGACGCCCGTCCACATCTTCACGGTTTTATACAAATACTCTTTACCCTCGTTTGCAAGGATCTCACCCGAACGTACGCCGCAGGCAATCGCAAGTCCTAGTGGAATCATGTACAAAAAGGCCATCATGTTAAACGCGATTTGATGAGCTGCAAGGTCTTTGTAGCTAATATAGCCTACGACCATAGTACCCACGACAAAGAACGAAAGCTCTGCTGCAAGCCCCCCTCCTGACGGGACGCCCACACGTAAAAAAGAAAAGAAGGCGCTTTTATCTGGAAGCCGAAAACAAAAAGCTTTTCGAAAACTTTTTAACCTAGCGTCTTTTAAAATAACCAGAAGGTGCAAAGAAAGAACAATAATCATCACAAGAAAAGTCGCGATCGCAGCCCCTCTGACACCTTGTCCGCCTACTAAATCCGAGCCAAAAATAAAATGGTAATTAAAAACTATGTTCAAAACAAATGTTAAAAGCCCAGAGACGCCCGTAAAGCCAAAATTGCCATGTCCTTCTGTAAGTTGCCGAAAGACGTACCAAAGTCCATACAGCGGGACAGAATAAGCGAACACATCAAAGTATTCACCCGCATAGTGAACCGTAATGTCAGGCTGGCCGAGAAGTGGCAGAATGGATCTAGAAAAAAGTAGCAAAATCCCTATTGGTGCAGAAAACAGAGCCACTACACTAAGAGAAGACAGAAAAATATCTACATTTAAGTCATGGTTTTCTTGTTGTCGGTTCTTGGCATACTGCGGCGCTGCGACTGCAAAAATTCCGATGCTTGTGACGTTGAAAAAACTAAAAAGGCTCATGGCTGCGGCGAGCCCAGCAAGTTCAGCTGTTCCAAGCCTGCCGACCATCATGTTGTCAGTTAAAACAACACTAAAAAAAAGCATCTGCCCTAGCACCATCGGCCAGGACATAGAGGCAATTTTTTTTAACTCAAAAAGGGCGTTAGGATTTCTTAGGTTCAGTTGCAAGCTCAGCCTTTGCCAGTCCCTTTAAGAAGGGCTTAGCTATTTTCATGTGGGTACCGCTTGCAACTTCAAGGCTTACAAACTGATCTGCAATACTGCGAACTCGGCCAATGATGCCACCAGAGGTGATCACTTCATCGCCTACCTTTACTCCTTGAAGAAAATCCGATTGCTCGCGGAGTTTTTTGTGATGGGGGCGCATCACCATAAACATGATGAGCATAAAGCCAACAGGCAGAATCAAAAAATCAAAAAGTCCGGGACCACCACTTGCTGCTTCTTGAGCTTGTGCCGTAACCGTACCAGACGAGAGCAGAATAGCTGCGACGCATAGTGAGAATTGTTTCGTCATAAAAGGAAGCATTTTATAAAACCCTTGCATTCAATTTTAATCGCCTAAAGGTTGGACTTGCACCTATGGCTGAGCGCCAGGATACTTAAATAGGGCTAGCAGTTCAATGCATTCGTTGGAGCTATAAGGCCCTGTAATAATTATACTAATATTTGCCCAACGGTTTTTTTACTATTTGCTTAACAATTTACTTACATTAGGGTTTTCCATTGTCTGCTTCGATCTATCCACACTTAAATGAACGGCAAAGGCGTGCTGTGCTCCACAGGGGTGGGCCACTTCTGATTTTAGCTGGAGCAGGAACAGGCAAGACCAGTGTCATCACGCACCGTATGGCCTCGCTTTTAAAAGGAGTGCAAGGCCAAACTCCGGTAGCCCCAGAAAAAATGGTTGCTGTTACCTTTACAAATAAAGCCGCACGCGAAATGCAAGAGCGCCTCGTGGCTCTGGCTGGCAAACCTGCCAAAAAGGTTTGGCTTGGGACGTTCCATGGATTTTGTCTTAGGTTGATGAAAGAGTTTCATACAGAAATGCACGTGCACAAACGGTTTAGAATTGCCGACACAGCAGACCAGCTAGATCTGATCCGCAAGGGTGTGGACGAAGCTCTGGGTAATGCAAATATTTCCATAGGCGGTTTGCAGCAGACTATTTCTGCAGCAAAAAACAAACTTCTTTTTCCTGGCGAGCTCCACCGCTTAAGCGAAGGAGAAAGAGTTGGCGTTGGTAGCCTCGAGCCCGAAATCATCTCGCAGGTATATGAGATGTACGAGCGCCTTCTTAAGCTGAATCACCTGATTGATTTTGATGATTGCATCTTCAAGGTTGTTCATGCTTTAGAAACAAATAAAGAGCTTTTGGAGACCCTGTCTCACAGGTGGGATCATCTAACCGTAGATGAGTTCCAAGATACGAACCTGTCGCAGCTTCGCCTGATAGAACTTTTGGGAAGTAGGCACCGCAACGTGTGTGTGGTAGGAGATGACGATCAGAGTATCTACTCGTGGCGCGGCGCTTTACCCGAAGTCATCTCAGCTTTTGAACAAAGGTTTGAAGGGACTGAGCAAGTTTTTTTAGAGCAGAACTATCGCTGCACGAACCTTATTCTTGATGCTGCAAATAGTTTGATTAAAAACAATAAAAAAAGAAAAGATAAAAAGCTTTGGTCTGCCTCCGAAGAGGTGTTCCCTATTGATTTTTTTACCGCAAAAACAGATGCGGCAGAGGCAGACATGGTTGTAGAAAAAGCTATGACCATGAAAGCCCGAGGGGTGTCGCCTGGTGACATGGCGATTTTGTACCGTTCTAACAAGCAGGCTCGCGCGTTTGAGCTGAGTTTTCGTGCTGCTGGAATGCCCTACAAAACCTATGGCGGCCAAAGTGTTTTTGAGCGCAAAGAAATCAAAGATTTTATAGCTTATCTAAGGGTTGTATCGAACCTTTATGAGCGTTTAGGGTTTTGGCGCATTGTAAATACACCGCCTCGGGGCCTTGGGATTAAAAGCCTTGAAAAAGTTGAGGCCATATCTGAGAGCGAAAAGATTTCACCTTTTAAAGCTCTTCAAAACCTAGAGGGCTTGAACTCTTCTGGTGTAGCAAAAAGATTGGCTTTTCAAAATTGGGTTAAAGACTGCAACAAGAACCAGCCAAAAACTGTCGATGAAATCCGTTCCTATTTTGAAGATGTTTTAAAAAAATCTGATTTGGTCGAAGACATACGCCGACGTGTAAAAGATATTGATACGCGTTTAACTAAAATGGGAAACCTTCAGTCATGCCCGGGTTGGCTCGCAGACGCGGCAAAAAGGTGGCATATGCGCGAGATTGAAAAAGCTGGAAAAAACCCTGAAAACCCTGACTCTCTTAAGTTTGAGCTTAAAGGTTTTTTAGACTCCTTGTCGCTTGAATCCAAAGATTTTGGCGAAGAAGATAAGAGCGAGCATGTGTCTTTGATGACGGTGCATGCAGCAAAAGGCTTGGAGTTTCATGGGGTCTTTGTCGTAGGCTTAGAAGATAAGTTGTTTCCGCATGAAAACAGTATGGAGTCCATCCACGGTTTAGATGAAGAGCGCAGACTTTTTTATGTTGCCATCACACGGGCCAAGCGAGAGCTGTTTTTATCTATGGCTTGGTCGCGTAAAAAAACAACGCAGGTGGTTTCATGTATGCCGAGCATGTTTTTAAAAGAGCTGGGCGAAGCCATGGATCCAAGCAAGCATGTAAAGGCGCTGGCGGAACGAAAAAAAAGCAAGGAAGAGCACAAACAAAAAACCCTCTCTCGCCTTGCAAACCTAGCAGAGAGCCTTAGCTCCCCGCTAGAATAGCTATACCAGTCTTCGTTTGCGGTGGGTCCGTCGCCTGGTTGTAGCTTTCTTGAGCTAAAGCCGGACGTAAGAACAGTAAGAAAAGTAATAAATAAAACAACTCCAAAGTATTTATTAGGTTCAAGCCATCACAGGCGGCTTTTTTATGTTTTCTAAAGCTTTTTCAAAGCATAGCTAGGCTGGGTGCGACCCAGCGAGTGATGTGTCAATTTGGTAGCCAGAGTCATAAATATGTCCGGGGTGAGGCTATTTAATATGCTGTATTAAAAGACTTTTTAAAGATAAAAGATGGCCCCAATCTTGCTTCCTTTATAGTAAAGATACTTAATTAAAACGGCCTTCTAGGCTTATGGATGTACGATTAGGGAGCGTTATTGTGCTGAAAAGATCAGGAAGATTATTAGGTAAGCTAAGGGTAGCTCTACCTATAGCTTTGTTTTCTGTTTTAGGAGCTTGCTTGCCCGCTCAAACCCAAGGAACTCAACCCCAGAATACAACTCAGTCAGCTGCGGAAGCTGCTTATGCGCAGAACCAGGCTGTTAACGGCCTTCAAAGCTCAGTTTATTCAGGTAATACTGCAACTAGTTTGCCGACAAACAATGCTATAAATCAGGTCTTCGCTAACCCTTTTTCTGCAAACACAAACTCTTCTGTAAACTCGCAGTATATCGGGACCCAGCAGCCAGCAATTAATACCTTTCAGACTATTCCTACCCAGAACAGTTCAACGCAAAATATTGGCTCTAATATTTCGACCGGAAATTGTTCTTTTGATGCAGCCGCAGCCGAGCATGCGATCATAGCAGAGACGAATGCTTTTAGGCGGTCGCAGGGCATCACAAGAGATTATCAAGCGCACTCTGGGCTAGGGTCTATGGCTAGGACATGGACTGGTCAGCTAGCAGGTCTAGGTCGTCTTCAACATAGAACCGAAAACGATCTTCTTTCTCACGCCGGTCAGTTTGGTTTTAGGCAAATCGGAGAAAACATTGCAAATACTCAAGGGTTTTCTTTTAATAGCCCTCAGGCTGCAGCCAGGCAGTTTGTTTTAGACAATTGGGCGAATAGCACTCAAGGCCATAGAGAGGCGATGCTTAGTACTAGTTTTACACATATTGGGGCTGGTATTTACTGCACAGGCAATGGAGTTGTCTACGCCGCGCAAAATTTTGGGCAGCAGTAGTCAAAGTAGTCGCGTACTTTCCCTTGCATCCTTTTATTACTCCTAGTACTTCTTATCACCACAAGTGCTAGGAGTATTGCTTTGCCAGAAACGCTTTATATAAGCACAGGAAATAAATCTAAGTTCGCAGAACTCTGTTACTTTGCTGCCCAGGTTTTTCCGGGTATGGATATTAAAATGAGCACCGTCGAAGGCCTAGAAGAAACCGGGCTCACTTTTGTAGAAAATGCTCGCCTAAAGGCTCGAGCTCTTCTAGCCAAACTTCATAATGAAAGCAGAGGTCAAGATGCCCAGAGTTTTTGGGTTCTGGCGGATGATTCAGGGCTTTGCGTTGATGGCCTTGAAGGCGCGCCTGGTTTGTACTCTGCTCGCTACAGTGGTGCCGGGGCTACAGATGTTTCTAACACTGTAAAACTTTTACTGGCCCTAAAAAGTTTCTCTGAGAGTGACCCACACAGAAACGCAAAGTTTGTTTGTGCTCTTGTTCTTTGTCGCTGGGATAATGAAAAAGCAAAAAAAGAAGAAATAAAAGAGTTTAGCGCTGAGGGCGAAATGCCTGGAAGGATCCTGCTTTCTGCTTCGGGTGATAAAGGTTTTGGTTATGACCCTGTGTTTTGCCCAGAGGGGCATGACAGGTCTTTAGCCGAGCTTTCTGAGGGTGAAAAAAACAAGATTTCGCATCGCTACCGGGCATTTGCAGAACTTAAAAAAGCTCTAGGATAAAAATCCAAAGCCTTTAAGCAAGGAGGCTTTGGATTGTGTTAGCTAGATCTAAAGTTTGCTTGTGCGTAATGCAAAGTGCAGGCGTAAGGCTAAGAGTGGCTCCCTCTGGCCCGGATGGCAGCGCCAGCACCCCGGCTTTAACCAAATCATACATCACTTTTTTTGGGGTTAAGCGGCTGTGTCTTACTCCGCAAAGATAGCCTTTTCCTACAACGCTAAAACCGGCGTCAAGTGTGAGCTCTGATCTTAGGGTCTCCACAAAATCTATGGCGTCTTGATTTTCTTTAGCAGCTTCTTTTGCTACCTCTATTGCTTTTAGGGTTTCCAAGGCTACAGAGCACGAGAGGGTGTGGCCAAAAAAAGTTCCCGTGTGCAAAGCTTCACTGGAGTTTTCAGGCCAACCATCAAATGCACCCGAAGTTCCTAGTACAGCAGAGATCGGCATGCCGCCGCCTAGCGCTTTGCCAATACATACCAGGTCGGCTTTAGCCGAATCAAACAGCCAATCTCCGGTACGGCCCATACCGGTCCAGATTTCATCTAAGATAAATAGAGCTTCAAATTCACTTGCAAGCTTGCTGAGCTCATGAGTCCACCCTTCAGGTGCATGCACGATGCCGCCTCTGCCCTGCAACGGTTCTGTGATGATTGCAGCCAAGCCTGAAGCTGATTGGTTTAGCTTTTGAGCTGCTCTGCGAACAACCTGTGGCTCGCAGCCAAACGGAAGGCGAATCACATTTGCATCATCTACTGCATGCGCAAAGGGCTTGCGAAAAGAGCCTCTGCCCTCAAGGCTAAGAACGCCCATATCTAGTCCGTGGTAGGCACCGGAAAAAGAAATTACGCCCGATTTTTTTGTTTTGATATAGGCGGTTTTTAGAGCGAGCTCTACCGCTTGTGACCCGGTAACTGCCAGGGCAACTTTTTCTAAGTGTGCCGGGGTGATCTCTATAAGTTTTTCTATAAGCTTAACTTTAGACTCGCTTGCATAGACATCGCCCAGGCCCTGGGTAAGTGAGTTGGTTTCTATGTGAGATCGCAGCGCGTTTTGGTAGCTGTCATGGTTGTGGCCTAAGATGAGGCTGCCAAAGCCAGAGATGCAATCTAAGTAGACGTTGCCACTGGTATCTTCGATTTGAGTTCCAGAACCTGTTTTTAAAATAATCTGAGGCGCAGGCTCTTTTAAACGAAGTGGGTTGTAGGAGGCATCAGGGCACTCGAGGCGCTGAAGAGATTCTAGGTATTTTAGGGTTTGATCCATTTTTAGTTAAACCCCTTTTTTCCGCGGGCCCCAAATAAACTTGTGTTGCTGCAGATTTAGTCTGGCAAAACACTTTGCCTCTAGCATCCATTCGCTGAGGGCTTCTTCTTTTACAAGTCCCCAAGCAGCAGAGAACAATACCCCGTTTTTTTTATACAAGTTTTTTTCTAAACATATTGTATGTGCCCAGTTGAAATCATCTTTCGACGCAACGACAAACTTTATTTCATCAGTTGGTTTTAAATGATCCAAGTTTTCCCAAAGGTTGTGTTCTGACATTTTAGAATCGGGGCATTTGAGGTCCATCAGGATGTGTACGCAGCTGGGGACCTTTGAGATAGGCTCACTTCCAGAAGTTTCTAGGAGCACCTGGTAGCCACTTTTATTGAGCTCGTTCATAAGGGCAGGAGCTTCTTTTTGCGCCAGAGGCTCTCCTCCGGTTACCAAAACCAAAGGTCTGTGCTTTTGACAGCTTGCACTAGGAGGGGTATTTAGCTCTTTTACCTTTTTTAGGATGGCGGCAGCTTCAAGCTCTTGTCCGCCTTCAAATGCATGAGCTGTATCGCACCACTTGCAACGCAAAGGACAACCTGTAAGCCTAATAAACGAGCAGGGAAGTCCGGCATGTTGCCCTTCACCCTGTAGAGAATGATAAATTTCATGCACTCTAAGCACTTAATTTTCCTTGGTTTTGATCGTAAAACAACGCGTTTTTGGTGAAATGGCCAAAATCTAGTACTATGAGAGCCATGTCGCCAACCTTATATAGGGGCTCGGATTGCCCCACCGCAAAAACGAATGCATTCACACGCTTTGTTAAGAGGCTGCTTCTGCACGCTCTTGTCGCCTCTTGCGGTATAACAGGATCTTTATGTTTGGCCAACGATAATTCTGAGCCTGTTAAAGACAGCAAAGCAAATGAGCCGATCATCCGCCTTAAGGTGGAAGCTCCTGGAGATTCCACCCGAACCGCCGACATCACATCTTATGCTGTAGACCCAGCCCATAAAAACTCCATGCCGGCTGACTTACCTGACCTATCTGAGCTTGTGATTATTCACGAAAAAGAAAATAAGACGGCTAAGCTCCCTTATGCCGACTCTAACCAAGTAGATACTGAACAGCAGCTTGATAAAAGTTTAGAACGGCAGTTAGATGAAATTGAAGCAAATCTTTTGGAGCTTCATGATAAAGAGGCGTCTGCCGAAGCTGAAATAGTAAAGCATATTTCCCCTGACTCTATATCAAGGCTTTATGTCGAGCCGGTCAAGGGCCGCAAGAGGCGCTTTATATCAGAGCGCTGGGTTCTGACAGTAGTAGCGGCAAGTATATCGGGCTCCGTGACTTATTATGGTTTTTTGACAGAAACCCAGTCTGCTAGTTGGGCCATATCAGCTGCGGTATTGATGGTTATGATAGACGCACCAGTACAATACTTTTCAAGTAGGATTGGCGACTGGGTTACAAATGTAGACCCAGAGCTAGCTAAAAGAAGAGGTGAAGACCTAAAAGAAAAGAGCAAAGACAAGACGCTAAAAGAGCGACTTGAGCGCGCTTTGCATGGAGCCGGGATTACCATGGGCCTACGTGGTAAAATTACCCTTCCTATTGTCTCGGTGCTTTTAGCAGTAAAGATAGCCTCGCCTGCCATTGCTTGGCAGCCAACGTTTGCTTTTGCAGGTGAGATGTACTTGCAGTGGAGCTATAGCGCAGCAGGGGCTCTTCTTGCCAGCACGCCGCAGATAGAAACCTTAAAGCTCATGAAAACAAAAAGCAGCAGTAAACGTATGGACAGAGTTTATGACTATACTTTTTTTGCTTTAACGATGTTTGCTAGAACAGCCATGGTTGTTAGTATTGCGGGTGCGCCAAAGCTTTCTGGTGCAATGCTTATCGGGCTTTTTGGAGCTACCGGAACAGCATTAGGGGTTGTTAGCTACAAAGCAAACCAGCAAGTTAAAAAGGACCGGCTACTAGCCAAGCAGATAGCCGAAGGGGTTAAGGACCCATCCAAAGGTCCTTGTGGAAATATTTTTAAAGAACTTTAGTTCTGTTCGTCTATAAAACTTAATATTCTTCTGCACTGCTCTTGCGGTGGCTCGATTAATTCATTGGTTAGAGATCTTTTTAAAATCTCATGTAGCTGTTGTTTTAAATGCAGCTCATAGTCTGTAATAGGTTTTGAACAATACTCACTTAGAGTTGTTAAAAAAGAGCCGTGGTTTCTTCCGCGCCTATAATCGGGCTCTTTACTAGGCATGCGAAGCAGGGCTTCTATTTGATCTGTGGGGTTAAATAAAATAGATGCTTGGTACAGCAGATAGTTTCTTGAGCGAAAAAGAGAAGTTCCACAAAACTTTTTAAATTCAAGCGACCCATCAGCTTTCTTTTTTTCAATGGCAAGATCACTGATGCCTTTTTGCTGCATTTGGATAAACTCTTGATCCAGGCTGTTTTGCTCCAGGAAGCTTTTTGTTGAGTTCATGACGGCCGCATTAATGCTCTTAAAGTACTTATCGTTGCAAAAGCGTTGTTTCATCCACGCGCCAACAGAGATTACAACGCAGCCAGGGTATAAAAGTACTGTGCCGCCGCCGCCGCGTCTTTTGGTTACTGGGACAGCGCAGCTTTTGGCCTTTTCCAGGTATACTTCCGTCTCCGCGACATTGGACCTGCCTAGGACAATTTGGCTGTTTTGCGGAACGAAAATTTTGGTATAAATGTTTTTATCCGCGTTTTTAAATACTTGAGAATCTATCCACATGTTTTGCCCAGTCTAAAGTTCGTGCAAATTTGCACAGGGGTATAAGCAGTTATCATTAATATTAATACGACTCATCATGCAAAGTAATTTTATTTTTTTTCATTCCTTGCGTATCTTTACTTTGTCGGTACGAATGTACTCGAGCAAGTTTTCACGGATGAACCTCTGGGTAGCCAGCACTCTGCACCCCCCCCATTATCGTGCAAAACGCCAGGTTGAAGCAAGATGCTGATACTAGATAGAAAGAGGATTTTTTCCTTTTTCAAGTCACGGCGGAACAGCACAAAGCAGAGCTAAAGCGTCTTCCCAATTGACCCTTTTTACGAGGGTCAGTAAAGAGAAATTTCTCATGGAGAGATCTCTAAAACGGGCTGGATCGGTATTCCAGCATCCTTCCCCCCATTTTTGGAGGTTGGTGCCGGTGCAGAAAAGAGGTCACGAGAAAGCGAAGGAAGAGAGCTGGTGAGCATTTTGGGATGCGGTCACTGGCTCTCTTTTTTTCTGTGTCTAGGCTGTTTAGGTGATATAACTTACTGATTTTAAATATATAAATATTTACTGAACCTTTTCCTAAAGCTTGGCGTCCTAATGGCAGATAAACATATAGGAGCGTGAATTATGAAAAAAACGATTTTAATTTTGACACTAATTGCACCGGGGCTCGCCTTTGGGTTTTGGGGTAAAGGCAAGAACAAGGGTGACCACAAAAAACACAAGAACCCAGCAAAAAAAGTAGAGATGCTGAGTAAAAAGCTAAACCTTACGGCAGACCAGAAAACAAAGGTTCTTGCTATTCACCAAGAGTCTCAAGCGACAAACAAAGAGCTTAAAAAAAATAAAATGAAGACTCTGCGCGAAGAGATGCAAGCTATGCTTAAAGCTGACGCTTCGGCCGAGGCCTTAAGAGCTAAGCACAAAGAGATTGAGTCGGTGCAGGCGCAGCTAAGTGATAACCGGTTTGATAAAATGCTTAAAATAAGAGCCCTTCTTACGCCCGAACAAAAGGAAAAGTTTGTAAAAATGCGCAAGAATTTTGAAAAGAAGTTCAAAAAAGGCCGCAAAAAAAATAAATAAAGGCGCCCACAATGTCTAAGCTAGATATTCAGCAAATATATAAAGAGCATGCTCACAAGGTACGTGGGCTTGCTTTTCGGTATGTAGGTGAGGCTGCCATAGACGACATGGTGCAAGAGATCTTTTTTAAGGTGTGGCAAAAACAGCATCAATTTAAAGGCGAGTCAAAACTGTCTACTTGGATATACCGCGTGGCTGTAAACACATGCTTAGATTTTTTAAGAAAACGAAAACGTATTTGGAACCAGGCTGCAAAGCTAAAGATGCTAACCTTAGAGACTGCGCATAAAGATCAAACTTTTGAGCTAAGAGATGCCATGCAAGCTTGCCTGCATGAGATAGATGAAAAGCAGCGTGATGCGCTCGTCCTGGTGCTGCTCGAAGAGTTTACCTACAAGGAGGCAGGAGAGATTCTTTTGATTCCTACAGGGACGGTAAAATCGAGGGTACACAAAGGTGTAAAAAAAATGCGCAAACTACTAACGACCAGAGGTTATAAACAAAATGAAGCTAGTTGATCAAGAAAATATATACGCAGCCAAAGGCGAAGCTGGTTTTTCAAGGTTTCTAAAGAGCGGCTTGGGGTCAGCGCCCAGCGCCCCCGTGAACGAGCTTGCGTTGATCCAGCGGCGCATAAGTGCGGAAGAGCAAAAGCCAAGTTTTTTTAAAATTTGGCGTACAGGAGCTGCTACAGCAGCTTTTGCATTGGCGGCAGCCGTAATGCTTGCTGTATTGCGGTCTCCGGCTCCCTCTACTTTTCAGTCTACTGCTCTGTTTGAGCAAACTTATGCAGGCCTTGTGGCTCCGGATTACTCTGTAGATGAAACCGTTGCGATGGAAGATGCATGGTACGACTACATTGGCGTTCTTTAAACTTTTAGCTGTCTGCCTAGTTTAGAAGCCCAATCACAAAACGACCGCCCGGCTTCTGGTTTACAAAAAATTCATCTATGAGCATTTATTTTTACAAATATAGTAGTTGTCTATGTGTGGAAATATGGAAAAATCATGTTTACTTGAGATTTTTTCAATAAATTTACTTAGATCACTAATGCCGTTTACCTGGCGCAGCCTGCGTTGCTGCGGGAATTTAGGATCAAATAAACCACGGCGTGAGATTAGTTTTAGATACGAAGAATCATTGCCTTTTCCAACCCAAATAATTTTATGGTAGTCAGCGAGCTGCCATACGTAGACTATTTTTAAGTACTCGCTCTCCATATTCATATAAATAAATGGCTTTGCATCTAGTGCCCGAAGTTGGTTCTCAACAGTGTTTTTGGACAAATTGTAGATATCAGTCCGCCGCACTTCGTGTGAACTTATTGTTTCATCCATGTACTGCGTTCTATGCTTAGAAGAAAAATCAGCTTGAATTTTTTTAGATCTTTCGTGGTTTTTTAAAAAATCACTTTTGCTTAAGGTGTTTACAAAAGGCGGGTCGTTGAAAGGTTTGTTTGAGTTAGTGTCTTTTTTTCTTACAATTTTTACCCCCGTTGGAGCAGAATGCGAGGTAACGCAGGAGCAAACAAAGACAAGCAGTATGTTAAACAGGAACATAAAAACTTTAAATTGAATTTTCTTTCGTCTTTTTAGATCCAAAAATCCCCCCGCCCATAAAAACTAGAAAACACGCACTAATCGCACGGCAGCAGGGTGTTCGATCTTTTGGACCTGACCTGCTCACCGACAGTCAAAACCCTATCAAAGATGCTTTGCCTTGAGCAAGTCAACGAAAACCAAGAGCGCCAAATAGAAAAACCCCCAACTAGATGCTAGGGGCTTGTTGTTTATGCTTTGTATGTGGGCCGTCTCTTATAAAACGTCTCCGATGGTTCCGATAAACAAGATAGAGTTAGATGCAGTGTCTCTAAGCACAACTCCAAACGGTCGATCCGCGTTTACAACAACCGGTTGGCTGTTGTCGATAGATGTCACTCGGCTTACGAGCACTGCCGTTGCTGCAGCAGCTTTTAGACCTTTTTCATCTAGTTCCATTGCCGTCTTTTGGATCACATCTGAGATTACGATTGGGTAGCCGTCGCGGTTGAAGCCAAGGCCACTAAGGTCTGCAAGGCCTTCGTCGAATGCACTTGTGATGCCCATTTGTTTTAGCGTGTCTTTAAGTGCGGCTTTGAATTCTATCTTAAACTTGGGAACCGTAAGCGCAACTTCTTCCATGCTTTTTTGTGCAAGAATATTGTCATAACTTTTAGAGTCTAGATCCTGCATAACGCTGCCAATAGATACACCGTTGTCAGGTACGATCACATCTAAGACAATGTTGCTTTTACCAACAGCCATGTCACCAGCAAACTGGCCTTTACCTGATTTTTTAGAGCCTTGACGAAAAGCCATTTCAACAACCGTGAAGCCGTCACCTTTTGCATAGCTTGTTTTGTGGCTACCTGTGATGGCAGGTACTGCTGCTTTTTTTCCGTCGATGTTTGTAAAGTCAAACTTGGGTACAGACACATAACTGTTTAGCCACTGAGCCTGAAAGTAAAGCGCGTTTACAAGGATCATTTGAGTGTCTTTATTGACAGAGTCTTTGTTTAAAAGATCTGCGATCATTCCTTCTGTTTTTTCTAGTACCCACGAGTTGACTTCTGCTACTACAGCAGACGGGTTGAATGCATCCATCTCTTTGATGATCTCTTCTGAGACTTTGCGCTGGTAGTATTGGTTCATCAGGACAGTAAAAGTTGGCTCTACCGAGAAAGCTTTTTTGTTTGTCCAGATTTTGTTTGCGATACTTAGGCGCTGCGAGGTGCCTTCGTCCATTTCTACGTTTGGCTTTTTTTCTAGATCAACCATCAATTGGCTTAGTGCCTGATGTATCTCAACTAAAGAAGAGCCTTCATAAGCCAAGGCAGACTTTATTTCACTCAGCGTGTCGCCTTTGGCCCCTTGCATCGCCATAGTTAGAGCAATGTTTGCACTTGTCGGCGAAACCAAAACATTTTTGTGGTTTTTCTCTGCTGCTACCTGAAGGGTTTTATCAAAAAGCTGCCAGCCCATTTTGTTTTGAGCATCTGCTGCAAGCTTTACATCTGGCTTTGCAAAAGCGCTAGCCCCTACAAGTAAACCAAGTCCTAAAGTAATCATTCGTTTCATGTTATCTCTCCCTGAATAAAAAGTGTTTTTAACTGCGACTTGTAAAGAGATTAGTAGATCTCTTTGGTCGAGGAAAATTACTTAATCTTGAGAGGTGGAATAAGTCTTTCTAATGTACAGAATGGCGGAGGAGGCTCAGCTAAAGCACGCCTACTTGGGTGAGTATATAGGTGGCAACACCAAAGTAGATTACGATCCCGGCAAAATCCACAATACACGCAATAAACGGAGAGGAACTTACGGCCGGATCAAAGCCTACCCTATCTAAAACAAAAGGAAGCATGCTGCCGACTGTAGCACCAAAGGTGACTACACCAATGAGGCTAGTAAAGACCACAATAGCGATGTAGGGAGGCTGTCCCCATACATAAGAACAGATAGCTCCAAAGGTTGCGAGCACAAAACCTAAAGAAAACCCCATCAGTATCTCGCGTTTAAACACCTTCCCCCAGTCGGCAGGGGTCATTTCTTTTACAGCGAGGCCGCGGATGATCAGAGACGCTGCTTGCGTCCCAGAGTTTCCACCGGATGAAATGATAAGCGGGACGAAATAAATCAAAAACCCTACGGAGGCGATTACATCTTCGTAGCGCTGCATTGCAGCTACCGCAAAAAGCTCGCCGACAAACAGCAGGGCCAACCAGCTGCCACGTTTTCGAAAAAGCTCCAAAAGAGTTGTACCAAAGTAGCTATCTTCATAAACACCTGTAGCACCAAACTGTTGGATATCTTCTGTGGCTTCTTCTTCGGCAACATCTAAGATGTCGTCTGCGGTTACGATTCCAATCACTACACCAGACTCGTCGACTACTGGTGCAAAGGTTTGCTCGTATTTTCGAAAGTGATCGACGGCAGCTTCCCTGTCTGCGTGGGGGTTTAGCCCTTTAAGAGCAGGCGCCATCATTTCTGCAATTTTTTGGCCGGGACTCATGACTATTGCCGAAAGGCTGATGTCTCCCAGGTACTTACTGTTTCCATCCATAACGAACATGTTGTGGATGGCGATTTCGCTGTAGTTTGCGAACCAGCGTATATGCTCAAGTGCTTGGTGGCCAAACATTTCGGGTTTCAAAGACAAAAATTCGGGACTCATCAGGCGCCCAATAGAGTCTTCTGGGTAAGCCAGTAGCTGCAGCGCAATCGAACGCTCTTCGGGCGTCATTTTGCGAATCAACCGGTCTCGGATCACAAAGTTTAGGTCTTCTAAAAACTGGGTTCGATCAACTGGCTCCATTTCGTTTAAAATAGAAGTGACCACGAGTTCAGGGAGGTCATCTAGAAGGTCTTCTTGCAGCTCAAACGGCAAGTAAGCAAACAGCTCTGGCTTTCGGTCACCTTCAACACATTTAAAGATTTCTACGACTTCACTCGATTCAAAGTCTTGTGCAAACTCAGCAATATCAGCTTCGTTGATGTCTTTAAACGCCTGGCGGATAAAATCGTAGTCACCATCGACAATGGCTGCGTGGATTCGTTCAAAATGTAGCTGTGTTTGGGTCACTTACAATCTTCCGATAATCTAGAAAGTCTTACTAAGCCTTCTTTTCCTTTGATCAGCTTTATAGCTTTTAGGTACTTTCCCGCTGTAAAAGTTCCATTAACTACCTTGCTTTTGCTGTGCCAGCAAGCATAAGAGCGCTCAAAAGGCTCTAGCTTTGGCAGATAAACCAGGCTTGATAAAATTCGCGGGTTTGTCCACTTGGCCTTTTTAATCCAGCCGTAGCCTTTACCCAGCAGCTGGTGGCCAGCATCGCTATTTTTGGCTATCGATATCTGTTTTTGCTTCTCTGTTTCTTCGGCACCTAGCCCAGAGTCGTAAATTTTCTCTAAATCTGCTTTAAACGTCCTTAGCCAAGCTCCGAACTTTACCCGGTTTTCGCGTCTTTTTTTGTACTCTACAAATTCTGTAGAGAGTCCGTAGTGGCCGGCGTACTGCTCGGTCATTCTTTCTGCAATAAACTCAGCCATGTTTTCGTTAAAAGGCACATCTTTTGGGAGCCAGAATGTTTTGTGCGTGAGCTCGTGAAAGATCAAATGTGCAAGCGAAAGGTGTGACCTGCTTAGCATACTTTGGTAAACAGGGTCCGGGATAAACCCCAAAAAAGAAAACGCAGTTGAATAGGTCGAATAGGTTTCGTATTCATCCTCTTCCATTCTCCTGGCAAGCTTGTCTCGATCTTTTTTTTCAAAATAGCCTTTATAAGGCACGCTTCCAATTATAGGAAACTTCCACTTTTTAAGTTTCATCTCGTAGGGCTTGGCAGCATATATAAGAAAGCTGATTTCTTTGCGTTCCATCGGGATAAAAGCCGTGTAGCTTCTACCAGTTTTTAAGCCGCGTTTGCTCGCAAATGCTCTGATTTGGCCAATATTGCTAAGCCTTACTTCTTCTTGCGCTTCGACGTGCCCATAGGATACGGCATCTTCAAATGACATGCGGTCGCTTAAAAGTGCTAGCTGCTTGTTGCCTTGCTTAAGGACGTAACAGCCCGAAAGCAAGAAAAACAAACTAAAAGCAGCAATGAGTCTTTTACTTGATGACCCGTAGGTGTATTTCACAAAGGTAACTTTCTATTTCAACTTTTTGCGAAAATTCAAAAGTATCTTTTTGAATATCGCCTTTGTTTAACTCCGTACAAAGAGTTTCTTTGCAAATATATTTTTCGTAGTTTGAGATTGCATCTGTGATCTGTTCGCTTGCGCTAAAGCCCAGCTCGATACGATCGCTTACATGCAGGCCGCTGTCTTTGCGCAGGTTCTGCACCCGGTTTACTAGCTCTCTTGCAAGCCCTTCTTTTTTGAGCTCTACACTGAGGCGCGTATCCAGAGCTGCAGTTACGTCCCCTTCGCTTGCCATGGCAAACCCGTCGGCGGCAGCCTTTGGCTTTCGCACAATCATAAAATCTTCAAGTCCAAGTGACTGGCCTGCAAGTTCAAGTGTTTCGCCTTTTCGCAGGCTAGCAACGGTCTTAGCGGTTTCGCCTGTTTTCTGAATTTTAGCTAGCCCACCCATTACAGCCCCAAGCTGCTTTCCGAGTCTTGGCCCAAGCACCTTAAGGTTTGGCTTGAGTTGGTAGTCGACGTACTTTGACTCTTCGTTTTCAAAGGCTATGGTTTTTAGGTTTAGCTCTTCTTTAAAAAGAGTTTCAAAATCAGAAGCAACAGAGCTCAGCGCGGCATTGCTAGAGATGATTTTCAGCTCTTGCAGTGGTTGCCTCGTCCTAAGTTTCTCTTTCGCTCTGATGCTACGCCCGAGTTCCACGATGCGCCTTGAAGTAGCCACTTGTTTTTCTAGCTCAGCGTCCCGAAGCGCCTCACTTGCGACCTCTGCATTTTGATGATGAACAGAGCTGTGTTCGAGCCCAAGTTCGCTTGTTAGGTTCTGAAAAATTCTCTCACAAATAAACGGAGCAAAAGGGGCAAAGGTTTTAGAAAAAGAAACTAAAACGCAGTATAGCGTCTCGTAGGCAGCCCTGGTGTCTTTTGACAGCTCTTCGCCTTCGCTCCAAAACCGGCGGCGCGAAAGTCTTATGTACCAGTTGGTTAGCTCGTCCAGGAAAGTAAGCAGCTCAGGAACTACGTCGTTCAAGCTGTATTTTTCCATCTGCTTATGAACGCCTGCCACAAGGCTTTGGAGCCTTGAGTAAACCCAGCGGTCAAGATAGTTGACACTAAGGTCTGGCTTACGGGTTCCGTTAAACAGCTCTAAGTCAGGCTTCCAGCCATCAGCAGCAGCATAAGTAGTCAAAAAGCTGTGTGCGTTCCAAAAAGGAAGTAGGACGCCGCGGGTTGTTTCTTTTACACCGACATCACTAAAGTTTAAGTTCTCGCCTTTTAAAACAGGGGAGTTAAGCATAAACAAGCGGACACTATCTGCTCCAAAAAGCTCCATTAGCTTGTCTGGCGGCTCAAAGTTTTTATGTCTTTTCGAAAACTTTTTGCCTTTTTCGTCACAGACAATTCCGTTTACAACCACGTTTTTAAATGCAGGTTTTCCAAACAAAGCAGTAGCTAATATGTTTAAGGTGTAGAACCAGCCGCGCGTTTGATCGAGCCCTTCTGCGATAAAGTCGGCTGGAAAGCTTGAATTAAACTCTTCTTGGGAGTTAAATGGATAGTGTTTTTGCGCGTAAGGCATACTCCCAGACTCAAACCAGCAATCAAAAACTTCTGTGATCCTTTGCATGGTCCCAGTGCATTCGGTGCAGCCAAAAGATAGATGATCAATCTTATGTTTGTGGATGTCGTCTATGGACTCGCCTGTTTTCTCTTCAAGCTCTTTGATGGAGCCGGCGACAAACTTGTGATCAAAATTCTGGTCACAGGTCCAGATAGGTAGAGGGGTTCCCCAAAATCTGTTTCTGCTGATTGCCCAATCGCGGGCATTGTCTAACCACTTACCCATGCGCCCATTCTTTAAATGCCCTGGGACCCAATGAATAGACTGGTTGTTTGCGATAAGCTTGTCTTTAAAGGTCTCTACGGCTACGTACCAAGATGGGATGGCGCGGTAGATTAGAGGCGTCTCTGTTCTGTCGCAGAAAGGGTAGCTATGCACGATGGTTTCGTGTTTAACAAGGTTTTCAGATTCTTTTAAGGCTGCAAGGATCGGTTTGTTTGCTTCGTTAAATAGCAGCCCTGCAAACGCACCTGCTTCTTCCTTAAAAACTCCGTCTACATCTAGTGGGTCTACCAGTGGGATGTTTGCCTTTTTGCAGACCTGGTAGTCGTCTTCGCCAAATGCCGGAGCATTGTGAACGATTCCGGTCCCGTCTTTGTCTGTGACATAATCGTCTTGAAGAACCACAAAGCTATTTGGGTTGTCTTTAAAATAAGAAAATAGCGGTTTGTATTTTTTACCTACTAAATCGCTTGTCTGGATGTTTTCGAGAACTTCGTATGCTGGCTCTTTGCCTTTTTTAGTGGGGAAAGTAGCTTCAAGTCTTGATTTAGCTAAGATAAAATCTTTGCCTTTTTCTTCGTGTCGAACTTTGACGTAGTCAACGTCGTCTCCCACACAAAGTGAAAGGTTCGAGACAAGTGTCCATGGAGTAGTGGTCCAAGCAAGAAGGTATACTCCAGGCTCGCCTTCTAACTCAAACCCAATGGTGACGGCCGGATCTTGCACGTCTTGGTAGTTTTGGTTTGCTTCGAAGTTTGAAACGACCGTTGCGTTTCGTGGAGAATAAGAAACAATTTTATGGCTGTAGTAAACAAGGTCTTTTTTATAAAGCTCTGAGAACACCCACCAGACGGACTCCATAAAGTCTTTGTCCATGGTGCGATAGGTTTGGTCCCAGTCGACCCATCTTCCTAGGCGGTCAATGGTTTTTTTCCAGCTGTCTGCATAGTGCATGACAGACGACCGACACTCTTCGTTGAATTTATCAACACCAAACTCAACGACATCTTGGCGGCCTTTGAGGTTGTTCTTCTTTTCAATTTCGGATTCCACCGGAAACCCGTGGCAATCCCAACCGAACCTTCGCTCGACCCTGTAGCCACGCATGTTCCAGTACCTTGGTACGGTGTCTTTTATGGTGTTTGCGAGTAAGTGGCCGTAATGTGGTAGACCGTTTGCAAAAGGAGGCCCATCGTAAAAAAAGTAAGACTTGCTTTCGTCTCGAATGGAATTCGATTTTTTAAAAGCATTGGTCTTCTTCCAGTACTCTAGGATTTCGTTTTCTGTTTTGCTGATATCAAGCTTCGGAGAAATAGCCTTCATTCCGAGACACCCTTCACTGTGTGGGTTCTACAAGTATCCTTTTTAACAGAGACAAGAAAATTACCCTATACCTTTTAGCCAGCGTCTACACAGTGTTAGCTTTTGCTACTTTTGATTTTAAAAAAACTATATAAAATCAGTAGCTTAACTGATCCCAGCCCTAGCACGAACCTTGCATATTTACGGTGGGGGTTTTCTATTTAAATATTATGATTAGACGTTTCTTCTACATCGTTGCTGGAATCTTATGCTTGTGTCCTCAGGCTTTTTGTATTGGTTCTAAAGATATTGGTGCCGAAGCTGCCCCAGAGTTTGTCCTTGACCTCGAGAGCCTTCAGCTGCAGGAGCCTAAAAAGCTACGCCGGGACAATAAGCTTAAAAGGGCTTTTCGTGGCCTTAAAGAAGGCATGGTAAAAGCCCAGTCAAGATTAGATACAAAGCTACGCCTAGAAAACTTGCGCTATTCTGCTTTTCAAAGCCTTAGAGGGTTTGATTCACGGGTACAAGGCCCATCGGATATCTTGGGGGGATTTCGCTCTTTATACTCACCACATGTTCGTAGGGGGGTAGAAAAACATCTTCCAGAAATACGTTCATTTAAAAAAACATTTTCCGGCAGCTTCCGAAAGTCTAACTCTAGCGAATTTGCCGACCCTTATATCTATGATTTAAAGGTTGTTTCTATCGAGCAGCTTGAAAAGACCAAGGCAATAGCGTCTTTGGGGGACCCTGATATGCGTCATGCGACAAAGCATAGGGTTAACTACGAGGTTGGTCTTGTAAAAAAACCTACAGAGTTCAGAGCTGCTGCAGAGCTTTCACGCTGGGAAAAGATAAGAGGCGCAGCAACCGACTGGGATTTTAAGATCGACCCCTCTGGTCTTTTAACCGGAGCTGGGGTTGACGCTAAAATTCAGCATGGCTCAAGGCGCTTTACCAGCGTTCTTCGCCAAGACGGAACCCATGCACATCGAATCACTCCTTTTCAAAGCAAAAATGTAGTCACATTAATTGAAAATCAAAACTCTAAAGCAGACGACTGGGTCGTCCGTGCTTGGCTCACAAACCCCTATTGGCGTAAAATCCACCTGCACAACTACTTGGATACGGACAAAGAGGTAGTTGGAGCTGGTTTGGTTTATCAAAATAGTCTTAAAACTCGCCTACAGGTTCAAACTGAAATAGGCACAAACTCAGATGAACGCTCTTTAAGAATTCAGTTATTTCACTCAATTTAATCCCCCGCTTTAACTTCCTGTTTTCTAGTGATAGGTTTTAGCTGCTTATGAACCTAGCAGTCCGGAGGATATGAACAATGGGCGAAAGCAACACACTAAAGAGCTTCGTAGAAACTGCTGCAAAGTCAGCTTTTCCAATTCAAAATCTACCTTATGGAGTATTTGTAACAGCCGGCAATTCAGGCCCGCGCACAGGTGTTGCGATTGGCGACAAGGTGCTTGACCTTTCGTTGCTCGAATCCAAAGGCTTACTACCAAAATCAGCAGACCCTATTCACGGCACGGGGAGCTTGAATGCATTTGCTGCCATGGGTCGATCTTACTGGCTAAAAACCCGCGAGACATTGCAAAGTCTTTTAAGCGAAAGCTCTGATGCGAAAGATGCTGTAAGCCAGTGTTTGATAGGTAGAGAAGAAACGCAAATGCAGATGCCGTTTAAGGTCGGAAGCTTTACAGATTTTTATGCATGCGAAAACCACGCGTCAAATGTTGGAAGACTTTTTCGCAAGGGGCAGCCGCCTTTAATGCCTAACTGGAAGCATTTGCCGGTGGCATACCATGGTAGAGCTACGACAGTTTTTGTCGATGGAACGCCTGTTGTCCGTCCTTCAGGTTTGGTCATGAAGCCTGGTCAAGAAGCCCCAGAGTTTTCAGCCAGTAGGAAAATGGACTACGAGTTAGAGCTCGGTATTTTTGTGGGTACAGGCAACCCAGACGGTGAGCCTATTGCAGCAAAGAATGCTCTCGATCATATTTTTGGATTTGTTATTTTAAACGATTGGAGTGCTAGGGATATCCAAGCATTTGAATATAAGCCGCTCGGGCCGTTTTTAGGAAAGAGCTTTGCAACTTCTATTTCTCCTTGGGTCGTGACCCCTGATGCACTAAAGCCATGTATGAAAGATCACGTAGTAGATGGGCCAGTGCAAGCGGAGTATTTAAAAAACGGATCTAAGCTTATGCCACACATTGATTTCTCGGTAGAGCTCGAAACGCAAGATGGTGGCCACAAAGAAATATGCGAAGCTAACAGTAAAGAGTTGTACTGGACTCCTGATCAAATGCTTGCGCACCATTCGATCAATGGCTGCGTGATGCAGACTGGAGATCTTCTGGGTACGGGCACCATTAGCGGTAAAGAAGAAGGGACCCTGGGCAGTCTTCTAGAGGCTACAATGAACGGAGCAGAGCCAGTGGATATGAGTTGCGGTGAAAAACGTACTTTTCTACAAGACGGTGATCACTTGAAAATTTCTGGTCAGGCTAACTGCGGAGATTACATCGTTGGTTTTGGTGAGGTTGGGGCCACGCTTTTGCCAGCACGTGAGTTGTTTTAAAAAATTACAGCAGCCCTTGGCGCAGCTTTTCGAATCTGCCCTCAATCGCTGCTTTGTAGTCAGAGTTCAAGTCCCAGTTTTCTTGCGACTTGGTGCCAGAAAGTTTTGTAACTCCAAGCTTTTTGGCGACCTTGCTGCCGACTTCTTCACATAGTTTGCGGTAAGCTGTCAGCTTTCCTCCGTAAATCGTAAACAAAGGACTCTCTGCATTTTTATGCGTGGTGATTTTATGTTTGCGCGAGGTTTTGTTCATCGACTTTCCAGGCTGCCTTGCAAGCCAGCGCATACCGGCAAACTGTTGCTCTATGTCTGCTACGGTAAAATCACGGTGAATGTAGTAGTTGATGCATTCGATCATATAGGCGCATTCTTCTTCGGACATGGCGCACTCATCTGGTGAAGACTGCGGGGCCTCAGTGGTACCAATCATGGTTTTTCCATGCCAAGGAAGTAAAAATAAAATTCGATTAGGCCTGCCTTTTTGAGGTGGTGATTGCAGAAATACTCCCGCTTTCAAGCCTAAATCTTCGATCAGTAGATGGGACCCGCGGATGTTGACTCCTTCATAGATCGGGCTTAAGTCTGCCGACTTTAAAACTTTGTCTGCCCATGGACCGGCTGCGTTTACTACGGTCTTGGCTGTAAAGTGCGAGCCGTCCTCTGTTTTGACTTGCCAGCAGCCTTCTTTTTTTAGGATCTTTTGAACAGAGGTTTTGGTTTTTATCTTTGCACCTAAAGAGGTGGCGCTATTGGCTACGAGCCTTGTAAGCGCTAAATCGTCTGTTTGCCCGTCCCAAAAAGAAAATATTTTACGCATGCGAGATGTGTCTAATCCGGGGATCATTTGGGTAGCTTCGCTCGAGGCAACGCTACGGTGTTTTTTGATATTTTCACTTCCTGCCAAGAAGTCATACATAAAAAGCCCTGTGCGAACCATCCAAGCTGGCATCCCTGCGCCCTTGAATACAGGGAAAAGGAACTCCAGGGGAGAGCACAAATCTGGGGCTAGTTTTAGAAGTAGGGCGCGCTCTTGCAAGCCTTCATAAACAAGGGGTATATCCCAAGGGTTTTTTAGGTAGCGCAGGCCACCGTGGATAAGTTTTGTGCTTTTTGAGCTGGTGCCTGACCCAAGAGTGTTTTTTTCTAACAGTAGCGTTCGGCAGATGCCTCGGCTCGCAAGATCATGCAAAACACCCACCCCATGAATTCCACCACCAATTACGATGCAATCGTAAGGTTCTTGGTTCAAAGTATCTATCACGGCGTCTCTCCAGGGAAAAAATGGCGTAGTTTCTATGACCTGCTGCCTGTGTTGCAAGCAAGGCTTGTATGCAAATTATAGCACTCCTGCCTTCTACTCTCGAACTTTGATTTATGGTATACCCATTGCCTGCTTTAAATTTAGTTGAGAGATAGAAAGAGACAGAAGTATGCTTCCTAACCGATCCCACAGAATGGGCAAAGGCACCGGCGAACCCGTGTTTGTTGACGGGACAAGGTCCCCCTTTGTGAAATCTTTTGGAGCGTTTGCAGAAATGGATACGCTAGAGTTGTTTTCACGTACTGTTCAAGGGATGCTGCGTAAAATAAGCCTTGATCCAAATGAAATTGATGAAATCTCTGCTGGCGTCGTGGTTCCGCAACCCAAAAACCCAAACGTTGCGCGTGATGCTGCTCTTAACATTGGCTTGCCAGACCATATCCATGGTTCTACTACAAACAGAGCGTGTACAAGCAGTTTACATACAATTCTTGATGCAGCCACTAAAGTAGCTTCTGGTCGAAATGAGATGGTTTTAGCTGGAGGCGTAGAAGTCTTAAGCGATGTGCCCATCGTCTACTCCAAAGCTGCACGGCGCTTTTTGCTGAAGTTTTCTAAAGCAAAATCTACAGCCTCACGCGTATTGCTTTTAAAAGATTTTTCTGCGTCTGCGTGGCTGCCTAAGCCGCCTTCCATCAGCGAGCCTCTTACGGGTAAAACCATGGGCCAGCATGCAGAACTTATGGCAAAAATTTATCAAGTTTCTAGAGAAGAACAAGACCAGTTTGCAGTAGATTCACATAAAAAAGCTGCCATTGCTCTAAAAAAAGGAGTTCTATCGGATGAGATCACTCCGATATGGTCCGGACCAAACTATAGCCGATGCATAAAGCAAGATGATGTGATTAGGCCTGACACTTCTTTGGAAAAGATTGCTAAACTTAGACCAGCGTTTGACAGGAAAAGAGGAAGCATTACGGCTGCTAGCAGCTCTGCTCTAACAGATGGCGCTGCCGTAGGGCTAGTGTGTGACCGCCAGCTGGCGACGGACCTAAACCTCAACCCTAAACTAAAGATTGTCGACAGTGTTTGGGTAGGCGTTCGCCCTTACGAAGAGCTACTGATTGGGCCAGCTCTTGTCGTTCCGCAGCTTCTCCGAAGAAACCGCCTTGGCGTAAAAGATGTAGATAGATTTGAGATCCACGAAGCTTTTGCAGCTCAGGTTCTTTGCTGCCTAAAGGCAATGAATACAGACTCATTTTTAAAGAAACATTTTGGAGATGCAAACTTAAAAACAGACATTCCACCTGAAAAGTTGAATGTAAATGGTGGGGCCATTGCAATCGGTCACCCGTTTGGTGCTACGGGTGCAAGGCTTTGTTTGTCTATGGCAAACGAGCTTATCCGCAGCGATAAACAGTTTGGAATCATTGCTATATGTGCGGCTGGCGGCATGTCTGGTGGAATGCTTGTAGAGAGGATAGCGTGATGACTTGGAACTTACTGATTGAAAAACCTTTTGCGTCGCTAGCTCAAAACAAAGACGGTGTATGCAAGCTAACACTTAAAAGTGATCGTACGCTTCCTGTGCTTTCGCGTGAGTTGCTTGCAGAATTTGATCAAGTGTTGGACGCGGTAGATGGTCATGGTCCTAAGGGGCTTCTGATTGAAAGCGCACACCCGAAACATTTCATTGTCGGTGCAGATATTGATATGTTTGCAGATTTTGACACAGCAGAAAAAGGCGCTGCCGGCGCCGCTTCTTTGCAAGCTGTCATTCAAAAAATTGCAGATCTAGACGTCCCTACTCTAGCTAGCATCAAAGGTCAGTGCCTTGGTGGTGGACTTGAGCTGGCCTTAGCCTGTGACTTGCGGCTTGTTGCAGATGAACCATCGTTAAAGCTGGCTTTGCCTGAGGTTCAACTTGGTTTGCTGCCGGCCGGTGGCGGCTGCGCACGCCTGCCATACTTGGTTGGGTTGCAAACAGCGCTGGATATGATTCTTGCCGGAAAAAGATACGACGTACGTAAAGCAAAAAAGACGGGTTTAGTCGATGCAGCCTGCCACCCGAATCAACTAGAAGCTGTGGCACTTGAGATGCTTGCTGCAAAGAAAAAACACATAGAAGTTCGCAGGCAAAGTTTGAGCCGGTGGGTAACAGATGGCAACGCCGTTGGCCGGTCCATTGTTCATAAAAAGGCAAAAGAGCAAGTAGATAAAAATACAAAAGGGTTTTACCCGGCGCCCTATAAGATACTAGACGTGATTTTTAAAAGCTACGATAAGCCTATTGCAAAAAGGCTGGAAGCCGAAGCGAAAGCCTTCGGCGAGCTGTTGCAAACACCAGAGTCTAAAAGTTTGATTCATTTGTTTGACTGCACGACACTTGCAAAAAAACACAAGTACGCGAATGCGGGGAAAGAACGCTTTGAAGGTAAGCCTGCAAAGTCAATTGGTATGATTGGTGCAGGGTTCATGGGTTCTGGCGTTACGGCGCTAGCAACAGGGCGCGGGCTACAGGTGATGCTCTCGGATCCTTCAGAAGAATCTATTGGCAAATGTCTAAACCACGTTAAAAAGCATTTTCAGAAAAAGGCAGACCGAAAAAAAATTAAGCGTTTTGAGGTTGCGACAGGTGTCGCCAAAGTGTTTCCTGGTCTTACGCCAGACGGGCTGCAAAATACGGATGTGGTTGTAGAGGCAGCTCCAGAAATATTGGGGCTTAAAAAGAAGATTCTCGCAGGCCTAGAAGAGGCCGAGCCGCATAAGAACTGGGTTTTTGCTACAAACACCTCGGCTTTGCCCATCAAAGAAATTGCTGCCGATGCCAAAGATCCAAGCCGCGTCGTGGGGATGCACTTTTTTTCTCCGGTGGAAAAAATGCCACTGCTGGAAGTCATTCGAGGTCCAGAAAGTGCAGATTGGGCTGTTGCCCGGGCCGCAGAAATCGGCTTTGCTTTAGGCAAGCAGGTAATCATTGTAGAAGATGGTCCAGGTTTTTATGTCAATCGTCCGTTAGCATTTTATTTAATCGAAGCTGTTTTGATGCTTTCTGAAGGGTACTCGATCGAAGCAATCGATAAGGCTATGACAGGTTACGGTTATCCTGTAGGTCCGCTAGCGTTGATTGATGAGGTTGGCATAGATGTTGGTATTCACGTTTTGAATACTATCTATAAGGCTTTTCCAGATCGATTGACCATGCCAGCGCAAATGGAAGCCATAGAAAAAGACGGCCGCCTCGGGAAGAAAAACCAACGTGGTTTTTATAAGTACAGCAAAGACTCCAAAGGAAAAGTTGTAAAA
>JALZUO010000032.1 GCA_023301565.1 Oligoflexales bacterium | reverse complement strand
TGTTTTGGGTTTTTGTAGCAGAACTTTGCTCATAAGCTGTTTTAAAAAGACAAAAAAAAGCGCTGCCCGAAGCAGCGCTGCTTTTTACGGTGGCTATATTCGGTGCCTAGTGGAACATCTTATGTTGGTCAGAGTCACCGCGGAACTCAAAAAACACCTTTTGAACGGTCGAAGAGAGTAGCCCTTTGCCAAGAATTCGCACTTCCAGTGTAAGGCCTGCTACAGGCGATTCTTTGGATCCGACATTGTTGACCTGGACATTCCCAGCATCTATGTGGACATTGAAAAGAAACGGTGCCCAAGCTGATACAGGGACAATCGTTACGTTGGCTAAAAAGCTTCCTTTACCTTCGTAGGTTCCGCCATGCCTATGTGCTACTAAAAACTCTGCCGTATATAAGGGGATGCCCACCACATTTGTAGCCTTGTATTCATACTTTTTAATGCGGAGGTCCGAGAGGTTTGCGAGAATATCTGCTGATTCAGCCCCGCTTGGAAGGCCATTTGCTGTGTGTGATGTTGCCTCTGCAACTGGTGCCCTGTCTTCTACAAAACGGACAAAGTCAGCTGCAAGTGCTCCTAAGTTTTCAATGGTCGATATATCTATGGACCCTTCTTTGTCATCCTCATTCTTCTCTAAAAAACTTTCGGCCCTAGAAGATACCTGTAAGTTTTTACTTTGTTGGTTTCTTGCTTTTTCTACGGCCAACCAGTCAGATTCAACCAGTTGTGTCTCTTTGATTTCTGTCTTTTCTACTTTGTAGTAATCTTTGTCATCTTCCGACAGGTTTTGCAGGGTTTCATTTTGTTGCATATCTAAAAGGTTAGGCTGGTAAGAAGCAAACCCGCTCCCAGCTGCCATAGCGATAATATACACCCCGACCGTTGCAATCTTCTTCATAGTTCCCCTCCTTAGAGATTCTGTCCCTGAGCCAACCCTGCTCCGGAAATACCAATGTTTTGATGATCTGACTCCTTTGATACAGGACGGGCCCTACTTGCTGCAAGAAAAATATGGCCATGTGGCCAATAAAGGAGCCATCTAAACCCTCTTACCGGCTCTTAAGGCTAGGTATCGTGCAAATCAAACAGAAAAACGGGTATGAATTAGTGCTTAAAAACCTTTGTGTTTTCATTGCTTTATGTCTGCTACTCAGGTTGCTATGAGTCAAATCCGATAGGGGTATTGAGCCAGTGCATCCACTTTATTGTGAAGAGATATTTACAGACTGGCCTTGGCGCAACAACCAGCCCATGAACAAGAAAAGGCAACGAGCGACTTAAACATGAAGCAGGCAAGCTACATACCAACGATCAGAACATGGGTAATCCTCGTGATTGCATCCCTTGCCGTGTCTGCGTGCGGTAAAAAACTTGGCACAGCAAGCTCGATTAATTTTCAAAACTGGCAAGCTACAAAAAGCTTGGCAACTAAAATGCAACTGATCTGTCAAAAAATGCAAACCGATGCCAGTGGCCCTAACCTAATTGGGATGGTCGTCACTCCTAATTTTTGCCAAAACCCTGGGGTGGTTGCCCAAAGGTTTAGTACCATGCGTGAGTTCAACTTTACGGCCGTAGACTCCTCGGGTGAGCCCTTTGTGGCTTCAGCCAATAACAGCGCCAGCGGATCTCAGCTCGGCCTAGTGATGGAAGCAGCGGTTTACCTGGATTTAGATTTAATATCGATTGCAGGTGCCGTTTTGCGTAGCCTTAAAAAAGGCGAAACCAAAACAGGTCAGCATTCTTCTTTTGAAGTTTTATCTCAAGACATAGATGATAAAGCCCTTAAAGGGTCCTTGCAAGCCACCCTAAGTACGCGTGGTTCGCCTGAGACATCTATCTTGATTCAGCATAACCTAGTCGTGCATTTTGCAAAAATCGGTGACTCTCTTGCTTTTACTGTAGAGACCGTTGGCAATCAGCCAAAAGAAACATCTCTTTTTGACTCTTTTAAAGTGAGTGGAGTTATTCTTTTTCATGGAGGCAATGCTTTGCTACAACTGGCGTTCAACATGAATGCGCACTCTTTTGGTGTAGACACTACCTTTCAACGTGAAATTCTTAAAACCATTTCCAACATTATTTATGAAGCCATGGATCAAAACTTACGTGAAAACCCTCTTACGGTGAGGACATTATAATGCGTTTTCTACATATTCTATCTATGTCTACTTTGCTTTTTGCGGCAAGCTGCCAGAAGAGCAAAGTATTTGAGCCAGTAGCAAACGACATTGAATCTTTGCCTAACTTTATTGAGCCGCGCAAAACGCCGCCGCGTTTGGCCTTTCGAGGCGAGCTCGAAATCACGCTAAAGTCGGGTAGGGCTGTAGACCGTGACGGTGAAAACGCAGAAAACCTTTGCCAAGGTGTTCTCCAGATAAATGTTTATGACAATAACTTCCGCGAGTACCCGTCTGCTCCAACCCGCTGCTTTAGCAACTTAAACCTTGACCTGTCGCGGTTGATGCTTCAAGACGAAGCTACCCCTGAAGATGGGGTTAAAGACATCTCTGGATTGTTCCAAGGTATTTATTACAATGCGGTTTTGCCGCAAAACTATGAGCCTTCTAAAATGCAGCAAGGAACTGTCTTTGGATTTACCGATGCGTTAAGCAAACCTGAGTATTTACCCATGGGATTGCCAGCGCTGATCACGCAACCTCAGCTCCTTGCTAGTTATGTTGGCCAGACTTTTTCGAAGGTAGTTTATGCAAGGACCAATACAGGAATAAACTCTCCGGGTAGCTGGAGTTTTAAGGTTAGGTCCATGGGAGATCAGGTAACCACTCCGTCAGGTCTAAGCTTCAATAATGTCATTAAAGCGGTCCGAATCATTGATGGGTTTGATGAGCTTCCTTCTTATATGAAGGGTATGCCCCCAAAGCTCAATCAGAGCTATCGTGAGACATGGCAAAACCTTGATCCCTATGCGCCTGTATACGAGCGCTATCGCATGGATATAACCGATCTGATTGCCGGCCCGCTTGTAGGTGCTGTCTTGCAGGGTATTCTAAAAGATATAGAAGTGGAGCTTCACCTCAAGTCATGGCGCAGTTTGTGATATGCTATGGGTGTGTCTTACTTTGCTTTAGCATTGCAACTATTCGCCGTGTCTACACTTTTGGTGTCGGCGCCTGCACTGGGTAACCCAGAAATTTATGGTGGAGCTGCAAACTCGGGTCCGCGCAGTGTCGGAGCTGTACTTGCAAACCCATCTCGTGCAATTGAGTTTGGCAATATCACTGCAGGGCTTTATTTAACCCCAAACCATACCTCTACCAATATCCGTCTTCCTGGAAATGAACCAACCTCAAATTCGAAGACCAATTTTTTTGCACTTCCTGAAGGTGCAATCATCTACCGCGTGAATAAAACGATAGCCGTCTTTGCTGGAATTCCCATCCCCGGTTTATCTGCGACCATAAAAACCGGTGGGGTGCCAATCCCTATATTCGGCCAAGCTCCTGTGGTAAGCCTCGAAGCCGAAGGTTCTTTGCTAAGGTTCGAAGGCGGGCTTGCAGTAAAGGTAAATAGTAAAATAGCCTTAGGACTTATGCTCAAGTATCAAAACACCAAATTTGATGTCATCGTCCGCGATGAAACAGACCAGGATGTCATTAACTTTACCGGCAGCGCAGGTCTTGTGCAGGTCAAGCTTGGCGGCAGTATAAAGGTTTCGCCTAAGCTTAGAGTATTTGCAGCCTCAACTGTTTTTGATGGTTCGTCGCAAAACTTTGAGTTCGATTTGGAGCTCGGTAGTAACACGCCTGCAGACTCCAGCCCCGCTACCGACACAGGTGACCCAACTATATTTAAAGACGCTACTTTGGGCGTGCAGTTTAAGCTAAACCCCAAGACTATCTTTTTTTTAGAGGGGACGTACGAGGCGCCGATTAAAAACCCGCGGTTTTCTTTGGTGGATTTGGCCGAAGAAGAGGTGGATGCCGGGCCTGTTTTTGCTGTGCGCGGCGGCGGAGCAATGAAGGTTTCTTCGAAACTACTTGTTATGGGTGGCGGCGCTTTTCATCCGTCAGGTGTTGGTCCTGGCGTAGCTGGTGAATCTCCCACGGGCTATGGAATCTTTGATTTTAGCATCCCCGCCATCACTGGTGAAAAGGTCAAGCCTTTCTGGCAAGTAGGTGCAGGCGTTGAGCTCAAGGTTGGTAAAAAGACGCAATACTACCGCAAAAAATCACGTGGTAAAAAGTCACGTACGGTCAAAAAAACCCGCTACCGCGGCTCTGTTTCGATTGGGGCAGCTTTTCGCAAGACATCCGTAGGTATAGAAGCAGAAGGTGAACAGCCGGCAGCCTATGAAAAAACGGACCTTTTAATTCCCATAGGCTTTAAATGGCGTTTCTAGGAAAAAGTCCTAGAGTCGGTATTTGTTTATGAAAAAAGTTTCTAAGCCCGTTCGCTGGTCGTTGGTTAATATCGTGTCGTCATACAAGATGAACTCGTAAATGTTGCAACCTACGCAGCCGTTGTCTGTGTTGGCACTAGCGTTGTCAAAAAATCTGGCGGCATTATTGATGCCACCGAGTCCTATCCCACCACTGTGGGCATAAAGAAGCCCTACACCGGTTGTCGTTACAAGTGTCTTTCCGCTGATCTTTAAGTTGATGTTTCCTGTAAAATTAGCCTCGGCATCAAACCAGCCAACAAATGCATAGGCCGTGTTTGCTGCTATCCCCGCGACAGAAGCAGAAACTTCTGTGTAGAAGGCATTTGCGCCATCGTTGTTTCGATTCCAAACAACAAGGTGTATTTGATTGCTTTCAATATGCAAAGTAACACCGCGGGTTGCTCCACCTTGTTCGTAAATAACCTGCCTGTTGTTGACGTTTGGCCCTGTTCTAAAAACCCCAGCATAAGCGCGCTGATTGTCATTAGTCGTGGTTGTGTTGATGTCTCGGTTGTTAGTTATGTGCAGCCTGTCGTTTGCAGCGTTTATCTGAACGCCTGAAAAACCATTGAGATTGAACCCAGGAAAGCTCGGACGCCTCGATGTTGTCACTTGAGATACGGTGATAGGGCTGCTGGATTGATCAGCCCAAGCTGAAACATCGCCATTTATCAGTGTGAGGCCTGTACTAGGCTCTAAATGCAAAGTGGCTCCTGTAGGTGGTGTGATGCTTTCACAAAAACTTAGACAGTAGGCGCCGATTCCATTTGCACTGTTGCATGCAGCTTCGCTCGTATAGTAGGGGTCAAATGGGTTGGCTATAACCCGTCTCCACACCTCTGTAGTGCCACCATTGCAAGTAGGACTAGTTCTATTAGCGCATTGTCCACACGATTGACTTAGGTTGCTAGGGCAAGCGGCTTCACAGGCTTGATCTGTTTGAAACAGGGATAAGTTTAGGGGGCTATTTAAAAGGTCACCTGTGGTTCTGTTTATACACTGATTTTCTCGGTCTCCAGGGGCAGCTACTGGACAAGCTGAATTGCAAGATGAGCAGGTACCTGGGCCGCCGCAAATAAATTCGCATGAGGTTTGGTCTCCAAACCATTGATCGGTCGAAGGGCAATATTGCGTTCTACCTGCAGGGCGGTTGGCACAAACGAAACTGCCGCTTCCATCTACTGGTGGTGGTGGACCTGCTACGGAGCATTCTGGTGAAATATCCATGTTGGCGTGGTTTCCGATGCGGAAATTGCAGTCGTAATCTGTTCCAGGCCCGTTGTAAGTAAAGTCGTCAGCACTTACTTCCAGTCTCGAGTCAAAACTAGAGACGTAAGTGTTTGTTTGCGGGTTGCTACCTGAAAAGTTCGATGTCACTTGCCAGTTCATTTCACATGCTACTGGGTCAAGATCACCTTGGACAAAAAATTTGGTTGGTGAGTTTGCAAAACAACAACCTGGCGTAAACCCTAGATCGCTTGGGTTAAATTCAAATCCGCCGCTGCCGAAATTGGAATAGGTGAAAGTGCATGGACCAGTACCGGTACATTCTTCTGTCATTGGAATGAGGACAGGAGCTAACCCAGGTAGGCCAAGGTAAATTTCTTTTAGGTTCTCTGCATAGCAAGGCTCTGGAACTTCCCACTCAAAGGTGCAGCGCTCGACAGATCCGGCGTTGTCTGCATATATTTGCGTAAGGTAGGTTCCGTGTTGCTTGATGTTCGCTTCAATGGTTCCTTCTGGCTCGAGCACAACACCTACGGGTTTGTCCGTAGATATTCTAAAGTTAGTCGAACCTGCCGGAAAAATACTACTAAAATCTAGGCTCACATCGCTACCTACTTGGTCGACTCGGTTCGAGCAGCTTACTTCGTCGTCTGGATCGTAGTTGCATGTAAGGCAGCTTGTGTTTCCAGCTGAGCAGTTGGTGTTATTGTCGTCGCCGGTGACTTTGAACTCGATTCGTTGAGTGCTTCCCGAACAAGTTGTTGTTCTTTTAAGCGTAGCAGTGAATTCAGATATAGAGCTAGGAGGAACTGCTGAAGTATCCCAGGTTACAGTAGTGAACCCACCCGAGGACGTAGTAGTGATGACAGCAGGGCTTGCGGTGACAAATTCTAAGCCCAAACTGTCGGGGATAGTCATCGTGAGCCGTGCTTCTTGCGGCAAGGTTTCGCCGGGGTTGATCAGGTTTACCGAAACTAGGGTGCGCCCACATTCTTGTGTGAACTGCGGTGTGTCCAGGTGTGTCTTTGAAATGTCGCTTGGACAAGAAGCATTGGCAGGAGCAGGTGCAAACTGCAGGCAGTCAGTGCAAATATCTGTAGGTGCGGAGGGCGCTGCAGGTTCACCTACACAAACTGGCTCATAACCAAGTTGAAGAATATCGGAACAAAACTTCATGCCAGGCATAAAATTGCTAAGATTGGCTGCTATGTTTTCTCCGGTCAGGCCATCTTCGATTGTTTGCCTCGACTGGACAAAAAGCTCTAAATGCTTTTGACCTTGTTCCTGGCACTTTAGGTAGGTGTAGAAATCTCCTGAAAAAGGGCCAGCTCCGTCTCGTTCGAACATCCAGTTCCCTGCGCTGTTTTTAATTGGAAATGAATCTTCAGTGGCAGAAAAATAGTCTGGGTCGGTGCCACTAAAGTCGTTTGTAAATTCGGTGCAGTTTTGAGTAGTCCAGTCATCTAAAAGGTTGGGCGTTACATCCAAGGCATCCGAAAAGATTCTGCAGCAATCGATGTTGTCTTGCGTGAACTGATAAATAGAGCGGATCTGCTGCCTTTGGGCGTCTCTTTCAATAAAACCAAAGTGTCGATCCATCAGTGAGACCATGATAAAGCCGCCTGTAACAAGCATAGCACCAGCAATCATCGCACCTACCAGCGTAAGCCCAGTCTGCTTTCTGCAGTTTGAACTATTACGGTATTTGTTTAAAATGCTGTATTTATTTGTTTTTTTCATCTCAGACCTAAATTCACGGTTTATAGATAAAAGATCGGATCAGTCCCGTTTCGACTTTAATTTTATTTGGATAAAGCAGGCTTAAGCACCTAGAATGCAGAGGAAAAAAGCCGTCAAGGTGCGATGGGGGGCGGAACATAGCTCGGACATGGAACCCACCTCAAACAGGTGGGTGTCGTCCCTGGCGCATTAGGCTTCTCTCTATCCACTCAGCCGAACCTTCAAACCCAGGTTCTTTTGGCGTACGGCAAGCCATAAGCTTACTGCAGAGGCGGCCAGAGGGGAGAGCTTGCTCACCACGCTAATAAAGTCAGGAGAAGGACTCCCTAAAAAAAAGTATCGGTTCCAGTCGCTGTAATGGCTCCGACCCCTTTATCCATCGCCGCACTTGACGGCCAGCACCTAGTATAGCAAAGAACTTCTAGCAGTGTTAGCTTTGGGCGGCAAAGCTTGTAGGCGAGTATTTGCTGGCCTGATGCCGCTTAAATGACAGACATTACAGGTGAAAAAAGATTAAAAAAGGATCAAAAAATGGAACCCAGCAGCAGCGGCACATTGTACCCAGTAGCTACCCCCATCGGAAACCTGGGCGATCTTAGTGATAGAGCCAAACAAGTTCTTACAAGTGTCGATTTGGTCGCCTGCGAAGACACGCGCAGAACCGGAAAACTGTTGCAAGAGCTGGGGCTTTCGAAAAAACTTTTTTCCTATCATGACCATAATGAAGCGCATAAAGCGCCGCAGGTTTTGGAGCAGCTTCTTGCAGGTCAAAATATAGCCTTGGTCAGTGACGCCGGCACGCCGTGTATCCATGACCCAGGGTTTCGCTTAGTGCGTGCGGCACACGGCGCGGGAGTGCGTATTGTCCCTGTGCCAGGACCTTCGGCTGTGACGACGTTGCTAAGCGCTGTGGGTGTTGGTGGCTCACAGTTTTTCTTTGCTGGCTATCTTGCCAAAAAGTCTGCGCGCCTGGAAAGAGACCTAACTATGTGGAGCTCTTGGGGGGTTCCTGTTGTTTTTTTTGAAACAGGTCCACGTATACGCAAAACTCTAAAGATTTTTCAAAAATGCATACCAGATTATAAAGTTTTTCTTGGTAGAGAACTCACTAAAACCTTTGAAGAGATCCGCATGGTCTCGCTCCAAGATGAAAACATTGCCGATACGATCAAAGAAAAAGGTGAATTTGTAGGTCTGATAGAACAAGGATAGCTCTGTAAGTATTTATTCGAGAAGACAAGTCTTTTATCTTTCTATTCTACGTTAAATGGCTTACTCATCTCTGCATTTCTCTTGTCTTCTTCGATTTTTTTCTGTCTGTCGCGTTCTTTTTGTGCTTCACGCTCGATCCAATCATCTTTTGACTCTGAGATGCGTTCCATCTGTATGAGCACATCTTCAATATCAAACTTGCCATCACCTGTAAGATCTACCTTTTCCGGTGGCGCTAAGTCGTCAACCGTAATTTTGGGGGTAGGGTTTGTGGTTTCCGGGTGTGGCGGCATAAAATCTATATATAGGTACCCGTAATTGACCCAGGCTAAGGCTACACCAGCACCAAATATACCAGCAACCATCATCGCATTGCTTTTCGCGTAACGAGCAGACCCTCTTGCAAAGTCCGCAACATTTTGTGTCCAAGAAGTGGGGATACCCTGGATCGACTTAAGCGCAGTTTCAAGTTCTTTGATGTCTCCGTTGATAAAATTCGACCCAGTAAGTCCGTGATAAAGGTGCGCACGCATTGCGGTTCGCTCTTTGATCTCTAGTTTTATTTTTTTAACCAACCAAGCTCTGAAGTGACGAAAGTCAGTGTTTTTGTTCTTTGGGTTATCACTTTTGAAGTTCTCATACAGGTCCGTGAGTTTGCCGACTTGCTTACGCAGTTGCCCGAGGCCTGTTTGGTCATCAACCGTTGTTTTGGTATCGAACCAGGCAAAGAATTTTTTTGCAGTCATGTTGTAAATTTTAGTGCTCAGACGGTCGCGTCTTTTTTTCCTTAGTACAAAATCGTGGCTCATCTCTACGATGATCGAAAGCGCTCCGAGCTCGGCTTCGCTCATTTTGTGGGTAGGCTTTCCGTCGCCGAACCCTACTTTTTGACCGGGACCTGCGTCAGCAATGTAGTTGCTGTTTGTCTCTATCGCTTTGCTTAGGATTGGCCGCGGGCCTTGCTTTAAAAGCTCAACCAGAGAAGCTACAAGTAGCCGGTTGTTTTGCTTTTTCCCTGGTATGCGAAAGGCGGCGCGCAAGCGCTTAAATAACCGCGAAGAGAAGTTAGCACTAAAGCTTAGGTTTACGGCGGATTCGATGATGAACAGATCACTTAATAGATCTTTTTCAATTTGAGAACGTTTGGAAAAGTCAGTGGTTTTATTTATGAGGTCTTCTTGTAGTTTTATAAATCCAGTTAGGAATTTCTCTACGTTTTCGAAGCTTTCGTCGGCCAGATGGGACTTTAAAACCTGGCTGATAGCATCCGTGCACTCGCCTGTGCGGAAATAGGTGTCATTTTCTGCGCCTGTTGCAAATAGGTTAGGGCTGGAAATGACGATAGAGAACAATAAAGAGTATAAAATTTTATAAGGTTGGCGGCCTAAACTTATATTTCTTTTTGCTTCCATATCCATAACTTTCCATTTCGTCCTTTATGCGGCGAAGAGCCTTTTGTAGCTCTCTTGTTTTGGTGTCCACATTGGCGCGTTTTAAATCGATTAAAATGAGCAGGCGGACTTCTATGATTTTATCATATATCTGTACGATGTCTTCGGCTGCATCAAGTGCTTCTGTTTCTAAGGTTTTGCGGTTTTCTGGAAGCAAAAGTGTGCGAGCTTCTTGGGCAATGTCGCGCAGTGCAACGACGATGTCCGCTTCACTTACAGGTTCTGCATTAGCACCTTTTGCATTAGAACCTTCTGCTTGCTCTTTTAGCGAATTTTTTAGTATGCGGTAATGCTGGTAAATAAATTTTTGCGGCAACGGCAACTCCGCAAATCTTGCGCTCTTGTTTACAAGACCTTTTAGAGACCTGCTTAGTTCAGGTGTGCTTTGCCACTCTTTTTGCAGCTCGAGGATTTGTTTGTAGTGTTCGGGTGTGACCGTTAAAAAACCTGCTAAGCTTTCCATTTTTTTGGCTTTTGCCCCAACTAAAGCCCCTAGATCTGCAAATGTTTTTTGCCGGATCAAACCGTTGGGGGTACGTATGCCTGTGTCAACAGACCCTTTGTCGAGCTGTGTCTGCCAGAGTTCAAGTATTTCAGTTTCGGTCCATTTTTTAATATTTTTACCTTGCGGGTGACTAAGAAAATCCGTTTGTAGGTCGCGCTCTAGTTTTTTGCGAACGACTCTTTCAGCACGCCTAAGTTGAGTGTATTGGCGCATCATGTTCATTTTTTGTTTGGGCATAAATGCACGCTGCGAAAACTTACCAAACACATAAAACCCACCACCTGTTTCAAACCCAGACATCAGGTTTTGCCAGTGATCACCTTGAAAGATAGGATCTCCGTAATCAAAGCTAGACGGTTTTCCACCTTCAGGAAGCATCATTTTTCCGTACTGAAAACTAGTATAACCCCAAGCTTTACCTGCAGCTCGCTCGATGTATGGCAGTGTGCCAAAAAGCGCAGTATCAGCAAGAACCCGGGCACTCACATAATAAAGCGTCTCGCCAAACCCGTTAAACTTTTTTAGCTGATCCATGCGGCTAAAACGGCGCATGTTCATCTTGAGCTTCGTGTAGTGAATTTTGGAGTTTCGGCCCATCCTAAACGATCCACGCAGTACCTGAGCGCCGCGCAAGAACAAATTCTGTACGCGTGCCATTCCCCAAAAAATAGCAGCTCCCATCAAATACTCTTTGCCCAGCTCTCGCTCGTGTTTTTGGCCAAGCGCTAGGCGTAGGCTATGGTAATGAATTTCTGCAAAGGCAATTGATCCGACACTAACCCCTGCAATGTCGGATGCAAACTTAGCGGCGCGGTAGCGGCTGTGAATCCGTCGAGCGTTTTCTGCCATAACGTATTTAGATGATATTCCATAAGTCGTTCTCAACCCCAAAACACTGGCTAGAGTAAACCTTGAAGCGGCGTGGACAAAGGGCTCAGTTGCTTTTGATACCCAGAAGGAATGCAGTACATGTGTTGCTTGTATCGCATTTGTTTTGGACGTTTCCCAGTTGTTGCGTTGGATCGAAAAGCGTAAAAACACTTGGTCGCGCCAGCCCGCAGGTGGTGCAAGACCTGGCCCGCAAAACTCTCCTAAGTCCAGCTCTATCTTTAGGTCCCCTTCGCCCAAAGTCAGCGTTTTTAGACGGGGTGCAAGGCTGTTTAGATGGGCTTTCCAGTGCCCCATACCCATTCTGTAGCGGCGTTTTACGTGTGGCAAAAACTGTACGCTTAAGCAAGCTAGGTCTAAGATGCTGCGTACGTGCTGCATATAAATTTCGTTTATTTTTTTATTCTTTTTTTCCGAAAGCTTTTGATCTGTTTTTGAGCTTTCAAAGTCTTCTACGGCACCTTGCAGCTTACCGTCAATTTGGATGCTTTTTTGATACAAGTGTATATATGAATCAAACCCAGGTACATGTTCGGCCAACCACGCTTCTTTGTCTTCGGTGGTCATGTTTTTCTTTTTAAAATCTTCGCCGGCTATCTGAAACCAGCCAATTCCATCTTGCAGTCCGGGTACGGGGTGAAGACTTGCATAGATAAGGTTTCGTTTTAGGCCGCGTATGCCAGGTTCGTTTCCGATTTCGTGTTGCTGATTTTCTCGCTTGGATACCTGGTTTGGATCGTAGGCTAGAAGCTGTGCCACTAAAAGTTTTTCAATCGCGGTTTGCGACGAGTATTTTTCAGAGACTAGCCGAGGTATTTTTTTTGCTACTTCTTTGTCCGAGATACCTTTGCGAAAAAGATAGCGAGAGTGGTTGCTAGGCCCCTTTTCTACTACGAGTTTCCACAGGTGCAGGTTAAACTCGTTCCACAGGTGTCCCCAGGCAAGGTAATGCTCTCTTTCCGAAAACCGGTCTGACAGTATAATCCAAACAGGGTTGAATCCATTTTCTGCTTCTTGAGGGGCTGTGTTTAGTCTTTTCCACTGTTTTTCTATAAACGCCTTTGAAGATCGATGTTCTAGTCTTTCACTGTAGAGTTCAACAGCGCGAAGAGATTCACTGCTGGCGAGCACTTCATTGTTCCAGCCTCTTAGTCTTTGGTCTAGGCCAAGCCTCTGCTCGTCTGAGTACCTTTGGAAGTAGGCCTGTGCTTTTATATAGTCCCAGTCGAGCACGCCCTGGTCATTGAACTCTTTAGAGTCCGCGTTGATGTAGGCAAACTTCCAAACGGCTTCTTCGAGTTCTTGGCCAAACTCCAAGGCAGACTGTACCTGTGGGGCATGTAAAAATGGGTGCTGATTTGGGTCTTCGCGTAAACTCTTTGCTCGCGTGCGGAACTGGCTGGCCCATTTTTTTGTAAGACCAATAAACCTGCCTTTTTCACGCCAGTTTCTAAACTTTATCTTTTGATAAAACTCAGCTTCTAGCAGCAGACTAGAAAGAAGATAACTCCACTTTCTACGTTCGGTAGGGTGGTTGATAGACTGCAGGTCTTTTGCCCACTGAGCTCTTAGAGTATTCTTTAGTGGGCCTTGAAGGTTTTTGCCTGTGCCAGGAAGCTCTTTAAGCAATACTTTGGGCGCTCTTTCTACGAGTAGCCTAAGGCTGGTCATAGAACGATCACACTCTACACCAGAGCGGCAGCGAAACAGGCTTAAATCGACGACTTTTGCGGCGTTGTCTGCAACACCTTGCATGCCGATACCATGAAAATCGTATACCCACTTAGCTTGGGTATAGAGCGCCAAACTTGGGATCATTTTGATGTTGTGAAACTTTTTCCACGTTTTTATGGCGCCCCGTATAAAGCCGGCCATCAAGTCGTTTGTGTCCGCTTGGGCACTGCTTTTAGGTTCGCAACCATTTTTACACGGCTCAGGTGCGAACAGATCTTCTGGGTTAGAGTTGCTCTGGTTGGCTCCAACAGAGTTTGCAAAGGCAAAGTGAGTGATGCTTAACACTTCGTCCCTGAATTTCTCGGCGAGTGTTTTGCGACACTCCTCCATGACGTCTACAAGCATCGCAGAGCCATAGCCTTGGTTTGTTTCCAGCATTTTATTTTGTAGTAGGCGCATAAAATCTACCGAAGAAATTTTATAGCTTTGTTCT
>JALZUO010000031.1 GCA_023301565.1 Oligoflexales bacterium | reverse complement strand
ACTCTCCTAGGCGGGTTCCTCTTCCTCCCGCCATAATTATAGCCCAGTTAGGAAGCGTTTCTCTGGCAACGACGGATCCAATGGTATGGATACCTGTGATCTTGCCCTCTGTATCAACGATGGGGATTTGTTCGATATCACGAGCATTCATTATGTCGAGGACATCGGCGCGAGGGGTATCTGGTAATACGTGAGTGTAGTCTCTGTTGATAAAATCGTTGATAGGCGAGTCCAGCTCGGCTCCGGCCAGAAGTAAGCGGCGAATGTCGCCGTCCGTCATGAGTCCTTCGAGTTTGTCTTGGGTGTCAACGACCAAGGCTACCCCTATTGTCGACTTGTCAATGGCTTTCATGGCATCAAGAATGGTGGAGTCACTTCTGATGTATGAATTATTAAACTTGTGCATGTTTGTGTGATGATCCGTAAGATCAGGGTTGGGCTGGAATGTCCATGGTTATAGCATCTGGCTGGACGTCAGAAGCGCTTTTGGTGAAAGTTTCAATGCCTGGCCCGTTTCTGGTCGCGGTGGATGCCATGAACAAGGCGTGAGAAGTCATACATAAATTATTGGGTATGCAAGACCCGTAGCTGACAAAGGCGTTTATGTGTGAATGGCGGGGCTGTGGTCAGACGCTTGTGATTGCTTTTAATATAGCCGAGAATAGCAGCAAATGTCATGATGTATAGACTAGTAAGCTAGAGTGTCTTTGGAAAGGTCAAAAAATGACTTCTTAGTGCTGAGCAGGGCTAACTCACTTTGAGGGGAGGAGCTGGAGGAACTGTGTGAGAATGTTTTCATAGAAGGTGGCTTGAAGGCGTTTGCCCCTCACGGTATCTTTGATGGTCATGTCTGCTTTAGGCAGATTGAGAGCGAGCTTCCTTAGTAGGTCAATGTTCTGTGCTGCATTTACTTTGCGTATTCTTGATGCATCCTTTTTCCAAGTCACATCAAGTATCCAGTGACACTGGTTTTCAATACACCAGTGCTGCCTGATAAACTTCTGAAGAAGGGCGGTATCAGGTTGGTGGGAGGTGCGGTAATAGCGTCTTTCCACGCTATGGTTCCCCGTGCTTTTCTCTTCACGGTGGACTTCCACACATCATACGATACTCCGTAGCCTCAACCAACCGTTGGTCTCGTTTTTGTCCATTTACCCAATGGCATCCGTTGCCATCACAATACGTCTCTCGATGCGACCATGAGCCTCGTTTTTTACATCAGATACCGTAACAGTTTTGCCCAACTCCTTGGCTTGCTTGATATGACACGCTTGTGAAGAGTGCCGTGATTACCCTTCAGGGCAAGTAGGTAGTGGGCTTTGGCCAGTTATAGTTTTTGTGCTATGGCTTTCTGACACCCCATAGCATCAAGACTCACGGTGTGCCTTTCCCGATCCTGTAAATCCAGTAACTTGGGTAGCGCCGCGATCTCGTTGGTCTTGGCATCTACTGCGAGCTGACCAAGGATGAGGCCTTACTCACATGCCCAGGCGCTTAGCATATGAAGGTGTTTGGTATCTTTTGCCCTGTCAAAAATGTGACGCAGTGCCTTGCCGTCGATGGCTATAAGCTGCTCACTCAACTCCATGTGTATCCCGGGTAAATGCCATAAAGCACGCGTTAAACTGCTCCGGATCATTGGCCAAAAATACTCTGCGGAAAGTGTCATTACATGGCGTTCCGTTAGGGAGTTTGAGGGATGTTTTGAGCCATTGTTCCTTTAGCTTGGCGAATCGCCCATGTCATCGAAACCCTCGCATTGATAGATAATAGCAGCGAGAGTCATGAAGATTATCTAACCGAAGTAATGCCACTTATTTCGCCCCGTCCGTGGATCGGGGGCTCTGCTAAAGGCTTCAATGCTCTCTGGGAAGTCACCGGAATATCGCTCAGAACGTGTTTTGTTAGGCATTAATCTACTGTAGCTCATTACATATAGCGTACAAGCCTACAATGGATCAAATATCATACTTAAAGTGAGTTAGACCTGTAGTGCTGAGTCATCCACCTACTCTCCCTAGCTGTATGCCCCCGGGTAACTGATGGAGACTGGGGCTGAATCTCAGAGGTATGTTGTTGGCTAAATTATAAGAGATTTTCGGAAAATACTGGAGAATAATAATTTTTCGATTACAATAGTTTCTTGTTGTATGAATAAAATTCAAACTAAAAAAGTCCTTTGCGTTGCGGTGCACCCTGATGACGAGACTTTGGGCTGTGGGGGGACGTTACTTCGTCATATGGAAGAAGGAGACTCTGTCGAATGCCTTTTTATTACCGACGGTAACTCAAATCAGCGAGAGGTAATTGGCCAAGTCCGTGATAAGTATAGATTTGACAACATTCACCGCCTAGGGCTGCCAGATGCGCGCTTAGATGAAGAGCGCGGAGGAGTGTTGGTTGCATCAATTGGGAAGGTGTTTCAAGATGTTCAGCCTCAGGTGATTTATATACCTAATCGTAGCGATGCTCATTCAGATCACCGTTGTATTTATCAGGCGATTGCCGCGTGCACAAAGCCTTTTCGATTCCCGTATATTCAGGAGGTGTTGATGATGGAGGTGATGTCTGAGACGGATTCTATTCCTGCTTTGCCCGAAACTGCATTTATTCCAAACGTGTTCGTGGATATCTCCAAGCAGATGTCTCGGAAGATCAAAATTATGAGGTCTTATAAATCCGAGCTTATGGACTACCCCGATATTAGGAGTGAGGATTCAATTCGAGCGCTCTCTCGATACCGAGGAGCCCAGATCAATGTCGAATTTGCGGAAGCCTTTATGTTGTTAAAATCGATTCGATAAGAGAATTTAAATGATGGAAGATACAAAAATACGAGTTGCATTCATTGGTGATCAAAGTAATGGGAAAATCGTTTATGACTACTTGTTGAGAAACCGATTTGTCGATTTGGTCTTTTCGCTGAATTCGGGTATAAATGAAGGCCTTGCCAGAGGGGTAAAGTTTGGCGGTGGAGACCAGCATAATCAGGGGACATGTGCCGAGCATCTTAATGCTATTAAGGATAGCGTACCTGATTTGATTATAGTTGCCGGTTGGTCGGAATTATTACCTGAATGCTTGATCTCGATAGCACCAATGGGAACGATAGGATTTCACCCTAGTAAATTGCCTCATAACCGTGGGCGTGCAGTGCTGGCTTGGCAGATAGAGGAGGGCTCACTTACTACAGCTTTGACGATGTTCTACTACAATTCATTGCCTGATGCTGGTGACATCATAGCTCAACACGAAATTAAGATCTATGGGAATGACTATATCAATGATATTTTAGATAAAGTCGATTTGGCGACAGAGAACCTTATGCGTGCCTATTTCCCTTTAATTCGTAAAGGACTGGCCCCTAGGTCTCCTCAGGATTGGAATGTTGGCCTGTTTCGGCGCGCGAGAGGAGAGATAGACTCTATGATTAATTGGGATCGACCTGCTGTTGAAATATATAATAAAATTAGATCTATCTCTCGGCCTTATCCGGGTGCAGTTGCAGATCTTGATGGCAAACGACTGAAGATCTGGAGAGCCGATATTGTTAATGAGATGGAGTGTCATGTTGAGGCTGGTAAGGTGATATCGTATGAGGGTGGTAATATCCAGGTTAGTTGCAGGGGGAGTAGTTTAATCATTACGGATTATGAAGAATCAAAAATTGGATAGGCAGAGATTGTTAATCCTTGGCGGTGGCGGGCATGCGACTTCAGTTATCGATGTAATGAAGGGGGGGGGCGGAGACTTATTGGGCTATACCGATCTGATCGATTACGGGAATATTTGTGGTATTCCTTATCTGGGCGATGATTGTGTGATCGAACAGGAGTTTCCTGATGCCGATTTGATTATTGGAGTAATATACACTGATACGGTAAAGGACTTGAGCCTACGTTATCAGCTGATTGATCGGTATCGTTATAAGTTTAATTTCCCTGTAATTGTTTCAAAAACGTCTATTTTGGCGGACGATGTGATTATAGAAGAAGGTTCGGTAGTGATGCATCGTGTTGTCATTGGGCCTCATGTTAGTATGGGGGCATATACATTGATAAATACCGCTGCCGTGATTGAGCATGATTGCCGAATTGCAGATCATGTAGTAGTCTCCTCAGGGGCAGTTGTAGGGGGCGGTGTAGTTATAGGAAAGAAAAGTTTTGTAGGGTTAGGGGCAGTGGTCATTGATGGAGTCAATATTGGTGATGATTGTATCATTGGGGCCGGCGCTCTAGTGACGACTTCTATTCCTGACGGGATGATTGCAATGGGGGTTCCAGCTAAAATAAAACCAAGGTAAAATGAATAAGGTCTACATTATTGGGGAGGCAGGGGTGAATCATAACGGTTCGCTGGATTGCGCTAAAGAGATGATTTGTGTTGCTGCCGAAGCTGGTGTTGATGCGGTGAAATTCCAAACATTTTGCGCTGAAACTTTGGTGACGAAAGCGGCACGCAAGGCGGAATATCAGTCCAATACGACAAATGCTGATGAAAGCCAGTATGACATGCTCAAGAAATTAGAGTTGTCTGTAGCTGATTTTCGAGAGTTGAAGGCATGTTGCCAATCGTATGGGGTTGAATTTCTTTCTACACCATTCGATTTATCAACGATAAAGTTACTGGTTGATCTGGGTATTCAACAGTGGAAGTTACCTTCTGGAGAGATGACGAATTTGCCTTATCTACGTGAGGTTGCTCGGCTAGGTCAGGAGGTTATTCTGTCCACTGGTATGTGTGAACTAGCAGAGGTGAAAGCAGCGATTGCTGTATTGGAAAGTAATGGAACAAAATTGTCCGATCTTACGGTGCTTCACTGTAACACTGAATATCCGACGCCGATGTGTGATGTGAACCTCCGTGCGATGCTTACTCTTCGTTCGACTTTTCCCGATATTCGGGGTGTAGGCTATTCGGACCATACGATGGGGATAGAAGTTTCAGTCGCAGCAGTGGCGTTGGGTGCTAGTGTGATTGAAAAACATTTCACGCTGGACCGTAATCAAGCAGGGCCTGATCACAGTGCTAGCCTTGAACCAGCCGAGCTGCGGCAGATGGTTTATTCAATTCGTAATATTGAATTGGCATTAGGCCGCAGTGAGAAAGAACCCTCTCCATCGGAGTTGAAAAATCGGGGGATGGCGCGTAAAAGCATTGTTGCTTCTAAGTCAATTACTGTCGGTGAGATGTTTACTGAAGATAATTTAACAGTGAAGCGTCCTGGTACGGGTGTTTCGCCTATGTGCTGGGATCAAGTAATTGGGAAAAAGGCGCAATTCTCTTATGAACCAGATGATTTGATTGATGCGTAAGATTTGTATATTTACATCCACCCGTGCGGAGTGGGGCCTACTGCAAGGTGTGGCGAAGCAAATTCAACAGTCGGCGATACTGCAGTTACAGTTGCTCGTTAGCGGAAGCCATTTGTCGGTTACACTCGGTATGACAGTTGACGAAATCGAGGCCGGTGGGTTTCCTGTTGATGAACGGGTCGACATCCTTAAATTTGATGATCGGCCAGTGGGCATTTGTAAGGTGATGGGACTCGCTTTAGGTAGCTATGGTGAGGCTTTGACCAGACTAGCTCCCGACCTATTAGTTATTTTAGGCGATCGCTACGAGTCATTTTGTATCGCAGCATCTGCGCATGTTTTGGGCATTCCGATTGCTCATATTCATGGAGGGGAATTAACTGAGGGTGCTGTGGATGAGGCCTTCCGGCACTCGATTACAAAGATGTCGCAGGTTCACTTTCCAGCATGTGCGAAATACCGCCAGCGAATCATTCAGCTCGGAGAAAACCCAGATCATATTTTCAATGTAGGTGCATTGGGAGTCGAAAATATCCGAAAAGTTCCAGTAATGGAGCGCGACGAGCTGTCCCTTTCAATTGAATTTCCTCTTGATAATCCTTTCTTTTTAGTGACATTCCATCCTGTGACTTTAGAGGATTCTACTGCAGGAAGCCAATTAGATGAGTTATTTGCTGCCTTGGAGCGGTTTCCCGAGCACCGGGTTTTATTTACCAAGGCGAATGCTGATACCGATGGGCAAATCATCAATGAGAGGCTGGATGCTTATGTAGCGCTAAATTCTGACCGTTGTTTAGCGGTTACTTCGCTAGGTTTAACGCGATATTTGTCTGCCATGAAGCTATGTTCAGCGGTGATTGGGAATAGTTCAAGCGGCATCCTTGAAGCCCCCAGTTTTTATGTGCCTACCGTTAATATCGGCGATCGCCAGAAGGGGCGTGTGCGTGCGCAGAGCATTCTAGATTGCAGTCCCGATCGGTTGAGTATCCAGAACGAGATTAGTAGAGCTTTAAATCCGGAATTTGTTCTAGGATTAAAGAACTCTTGTAATCCGTTTGAAATAGCGGATACAGCTTCAAGTATAGTAAGTTCATTAGAATCAATTGAACTGACAGGTATATTGAAGAAACCGTTTTTTGATTTAGTTGAAAATTCTCATGTATAAAGGATATCGATTTTTGGGAGTGATTCCGGCTCGTGGAGGCTCTAAGGGGGTTCCACGTAAGAATGTCCGATTGTTAGCCGGGAAATCGTTGATTGAATGGGCGATCGAGCAGGCTGAACAATCACGCTATATAGATAATATAATAGTCTCTTCTGAAGATGAAGAGATCTGTCAAGTCGCCAAACAGTTGGGAGCTGAAGTTCCTTTTGTTCGTCCAGTAGAATTGGCCTCCGATACCGCTTCAGGAGTTGATGTCTTATGTCATGCAGTGGAGAATACGGTGGAGAATTATGATTATGTTGTTTTACTTCAACCCACCTCGCCTTTGCGTGAGTCAAGTGATATTGATAGAGCGATTGAGTATTGTATCGAACAGGCTGTGACGTCTGTTGTCTCGGTGGCGGAAGCCACTAAGAGTCCTTATTGGATGTATCAAATGAAGGAGGGGGGAGGGTTGACTCCGTTTGTCGAGAATGCTGCCTCGAATCGACAGGAGCTGCCACAGTCATATGCTTTGAACGGAGCTGTCTATGTGCTGGAAGTAGCTGGACTTTTGGCAAGTCGAAAGATCCTTGATGAGCAGACACTTGGCTATGTGATGCCTGCGGAACGCTCTTATGACATTGATACTGAGACAGACTTTTTGATTTGCGAATTTTTGAAAACGAGAATTTACCCTGACGAGTAATATCAACTTTCAAAATATAGTTAAATACGATAACTGGAGAACACTTGTACCTTACGATTCGTATGCAAATGAAGTGACGCTTGTAGTCGATCCTAAGCAGGTGTTATTTAGTCTGTTGATGGGAGATGATATTAGTAGAGTTTAGCTAAGGAGGAGCGGGCTAGTGGTGAGCCATGTTTTTGTGTAACTAGATAGTAATAGTAGTTTGCTGTGGTTTTAAAATCTTGTCGATTTCCATGATGGCCCGGGATGATGCATTGTTGTCGAGCTTCAAGAATTCTTTTGTCCGTTTGCGATTTTCCTCCCACTGCTGAGAGCGGTCATGGCCGTTAAAATAATTTCCGATCAGAGTTTCTAACTGATCTTTGTATTCCGCTGTAGCGACCATTCCCAATTGGTTGTATGATGAGATCGTTTTTCCGTCTTCATCCTTGAGGAAGTAATGT
>JALZUO010000030.1 GCA_023301565.1 Oligoflexales bacterium | reverse complement strand
GCTTTGGTTCTTTCTTCAATTTGTTTTTTAGTGTATTGTTCGCTTGTCCAAAAATGAGGTACACAAAAATTTCTACTCACAAAAGCATGGAGTTTGAATTTGCTAGCAAAGTCTGTGGTATAAAAATTGGTCCATGCTCCTTTCTGATCATCAGCGATGTTGAGCACTACTTGTATTTCTTCTGCAGCGATGTCCATCTGTGCATTGACTTGCGATATTGCATCGGCCATTATTCCTTCCGCATCTAATCGCTCTAGCTCTTCTATTTTCTCTAGAATATGATCTTTAGCCATTGGATTAAATCCAGCGATAGGCAATGCCATATCATCACCCGTCTCACCTATCAACACCTCTAGATAAGAGCGAAACCGATCTTTAGAAACCGGCTGTTGATAAAAGTCTTTTATCTCCAAAAGGATTGGGCGTAGTTTGAATTTCATGCTACAAAATATTCAAAAAAGACTATCGTATTCTAAAGTCTTAAGCTTAATAACTAATTTTTTGTAATTTCCCATTGGCTACTGGTTCGCTTTCATTTAGAATTTGATAAAAATACATGCCATCTAAAACGTATCCTAAATCAATTTGAATTGAACTTGATACTGCATCGATAGCCAATAATTCTTTCCCCAGTAAATCATACATCTTAAAAGTAAAGCCAGTAGTTAATTCACCTACCGTAATATCTAAAATATCGAGGAAAGGATTGGGGTAAATATAATGCTCAATATTTTGTTTAGCAATTTGATTTGTATTGGTTATGACATTGACTGTATCACAATCGATATTTTGTGGTTGGCTTCTAAAGTGTGGAATATGAGGAACTCCATTCGCACTAAAATGAGGAACCTTATTTATTTCAATTGCATATTGTTCTAAATTACTATTGATTCCTTTACAATCGGGATTATGAATTACGTGTAAATGGTTGTACTGAATTGTACCTCCTATATAAATTTTACCATTTGCTGCAATTGCTCCCTGATTAAATCTTGTAGGAAACAAAATAGTATCAGGTGTACTTAAACTAGCAATATTAACTCGACTAGCCAAAATATCTACATCAGTGATATCGAACTGAAAAACATCATTGAATGTCGACGCATACACAAATTTTGAATTAGGGGAAAAGATTATTCCTGTATGAAAAATAGTATCCGTAAAACCGAAATCAATACGATATGGACTTGACAGTTCACCTGTACTATTATTAAAATCGTAAATATTTAAACCATGCTCATAAATGAATCTTCCAAATTTTTCTCCATTCGGTGATACATCCATTTGGCCTTGAACATCATTTAAACTCCAATAAGTTCCTAGACAATATACATCTGTATTTGTTATCCCTTCTTCTGCTAATAACAGTACATTATAACAATTTGATTGAATCTTAGGAACAATTATCCACCAATCTTCACCATTTCTATGTCTTGTCATTTCAAAACCAGATCTGGAAATAGCATCGGTCAGAATAACTTCTCTTTTTAAAATCACCTCACCTAACCCATTATTAGAATCCATATCTATTATACTTACAAACAAATTAGATAGATCCAAGGAATCAGCAGAAAATTCACTATGTACCAATATGTACTTTTCAATACTATTATGATGAGGTATTATCATTGCAGACTGTGACAATGGGCTCCCAAAACCGTTATTACAAAAAGGGTTGGTTGGATAACCTAATGAATCTCCATTAGACATTACTTCAAAATTCTTATTAAAAATTTTACATCCGTTGGAATAAAATAATAAATTACCATCATCATCACAAATCGAAGCATTGGCAGTACGAAGACTAAAGTCTTCGTTAAAATTTTTAACCACCGGGTTTGCCCCTTCAAAATTTAAAACTACCCCACCTCTTGTCCCAAGAACCCATTCGGAATCAAACTGAGAGTAAATGTTCTGAAAAAAACAGAAACTAATTATTATGATAAAATATCGCATTGAATTTATGTTTAAATGAAAAGAGAATCACATAAATTGATTCTCTTTCCATTATTATTTTATTTTACTATTATCTTCTTGATTTTTTTTTCTCCGTTGCTAAATTCTACTTGACAAAAATAAATCCCTGAATTCAATTTCGTTAAATCTAATTGACTATTTTTCTCAAAAGGACTTGAATAAACTTTAATACCAACAGAGTTAAAAATGTCAACTTTACCAGCATTACTCGAATTAATATTTAGAAAATCATGAACAGGATTTGGGAAGAATTCAACTAAATTAACACTTAAATAATTTTCTCTCTTCAAAAATGAATATTCAGTCGTTGAAAAAGCTCGTATTTCATTGGCATCAGAATATTCCTCTCTTGATACTTCATATTCAATTTCTATACAAGATGGCAGAATAGATCTAGCCTTTAAAACTGATAAGCCACCATATTTTTCATTTTGTGAAGCAATAGAAATCAATTGATCAACAGTAGATTGATCTAATTCTACATTTTCATTGAAATAATAATCTATTATGACTCTATTAAGAATTACTTCATTTTCCTCTGGCTCAATTGTACTTACAATAGAATTATTTAATTGTTTTGCCTCTTCTAGAAGCAAATTAGGATTAGAAGCCCCTTGAATCTGGCTTAGTATTTTCGAAACTAAATATAACTTTCCAATATTATCAGTATCATGTCTATCTAAAAATACACTTAATTCAGTTTTTCCGGAATCACCAAATTCATTATTTTTAGCAAAAAAATAAGCATATCTCTTATTTAACCATATTTCTCTTTCGTCATTAAAATATTGATCTAAGGAATTATTAACAAGGGCTTCTTCCAATTTCAGAGATCCTATTGCAGATGGTCTTTGCTGAGTACAAAGTAAAGATGGTGAGCCGTTCGTCCCTAAATTTGTCCACCATTCATTATTTTGATCCGGAGATATGCCTAACGGATGATAAACATTCCAGTTATCGAGGTAATCTTCGGATTGTTCTGTATGTACTGTAATAACAGACAATATTGCTGTTGTTGGATCAGAAGCAATTGCTTGATTAGCAGCAGCTATGGCAATCCCATTATCAAACCAAGGCGCAAATTCATTTCCTTGATCCCTTTGATCAGTAATAATAACTCCGCCACCACTAAAATTAAGAATAGTGCCTAGAACAGAAGAATTTCCAGTGTATATAGTTCCTAAATTGGTTCCACTGAAAGAAATTAGATTAAATGCACGAAAATTTGTGTTTTCACAAAAAGTAGTATTTGAGAAATTACTTACAGAAATACCAGATGAAATTACTGGAACATAGGCTTTATTAGTAGGATTAAAAAAAAGCCCCGAGTTAAAAGTATTACCTTGAATTAAGTTATTTAGTCCCTCTGAACCGCTTAAAGTCATACCTATATTGTTTGTTGATCCGCTGCTAGTAAAACCAATAAAATCATTTCCTATTATTCGTAAATTATGCTTATTTCCTACTTGGATTTTAATACCAGTATTTCCTGTCGTTCCTTGGGAAGATCCAAATCTGAAAACATTTTCTATTAAATTAGTCTTTGAAGTACTACTATTGCTGCCGAATAATGCAATACCTGTTCCACTATTTGAATTCATGGTAAAATTGTTATTTGTAATTGACAATTCACTAGTAAATAGTTCCTCAGTTCGAATTGAAATTCCAGTTACTGAAAATATTTCAGAATCTGGAGAACTTGCTGTATGGGTTGTTCTATCAATAAATATGCAATTATCTATTATAAAACAGCATGGATTTACTAGTCTTCTTCTAATTCGGACACCATGAACAAGACTACCATTTACGGAATTTTCAAGATTTTCTACATTATTATCAACAACAAAAGTGCAACGATTTTCTATCTTTGATTCATATCCTTTATCTAAGCATATAGCATTAATGGCACAGTTATAAAAATCATTACCTTTTAGCCTTACACTTCCATCATCTAACTTAATTCCAGTATTCCTGATATCTAAAAACTTATTATTACGCCCACCAACAATACTATATTTTCCAAATGTTTCATTAAATCCAAGAATTCCAAATTCAATAGATTCAAAGACATTTTCATTAAAGTCCAAAATTAACACTTCACCATCTGCTTCAATTCCACTTCTTGTAATATCACTAGAACCACTATTAAGTGGTGCAGTGCAAGAAAATATATTGTGATCTAGTTTATCAATAATGGTATTGTTTGAATTGCCATTATTATGAAGGTTTTTTTTAAGGATAACTCCAATGTGATTTCTATTAAAGGTAGTATGTTCAATATTAAGATGTGCATTTGCAACATTAGTTGAATTAATCGCAGTCATTGCATCTTCTATTCTGGTAAAATTGTTTGTAGTAATACTACATTCATTATTTAAAAATATTCCTTGCCACATCCCTTCACAACTAAATAGATTTGAATGATTTAACGTCAAATGAACTCCTTGTCTCATATTAATACTAGCCCCTTCTAAGAATCTAAAATCATAATTAATAAATGTATAATTAACATCAATTGTAAAAGCAGAAACTACAAGTAGTTTTTTGGTGAAAAAATCAATGTCTGAAGCTTTAGGATAATTTGTCCCTTCTCCTACTTCTATGTAGGCAGCAACAGGGAACTCACTATTAATTTGGCAAAGCATGTTCCTAGCCTCACCTGTGAATATTGGTGCTTCTGGACTAGTGCAATCATTAATAATTTGACCATTTAATACTTGAAAGAGAAAGAAAGAAAGAAAGAAAGAAAGAAAG
>JALZUO010000029.1 GCA_023301565.1 Oligoflexales bacterium | reverse complement strand
TCAAAACCTTGTTTGGCAAAAAACTTTGCGGTCCCATGCGTTGCATAAAGCGGAATACCCATATCAAACAATCCAGGAAGAACACTTAAAAACTTAGCCCTGTCTACGTCAGAGCCGATGCTTATGAGAATTCCTTTTTTAGGTTTTTTAATCCCAGAAGCTTCAAAAGCTAAAAGAAGTGCATCTTGAAACCTAGTGCCAATACACCCAACCTCTCCAGTGGAAGCCATCTCTACGCCGAGCACTGGGTCTGCTCCAAGAAGCCGCTTAAAACTAAACATCGGAGCTTTCACGCCAACAAAATTAAGGTCATCTTCACCAAGGCGTTCTAAGTCTGGACGCTCTCCAAGCATGACCTGCGTCGAAAGGCGCGCCAGGTTAAACCCGACAACCTTAGAAACAAAAGGAAAGCTACGAGCAGCCCGAGCATTACACTCGATAACTTTAATGTGATTGGATTTTGCTAAAAACTGCATATTGAACGGCCCATTCAAACCAAGCTTTTCGGCGATAAGCCTACCGGCTTTGCGGACCCTACGTACAGTTTCTACATATAGGTTTTGCGCGGGAACAACCATGGTTGCGTCACCGGAGTGAACTCCTGCGTTTTCAATGTGTTCGCTGACGATCGCTGTCAAAATTTTACCGCCGCGCGCAACTCCATCTAGCTCAATCTCAGCCGCACCCATCAAAAACTCAGAGATCACGACCGGGTGATCTTTATTCACTTTATCTGCAAGGGTCAGGCAGCCCTTTAGGCTTTTTTCATCTGTTGCCACAGCCATGGCCGCCCCAGACAGTACAAAGCTTGGCCGCACCAAAACCGGAAAGCCCACCTCTTCAATGAACTTTTCAATATCTTCTTTCGTTGTTGCAGACACCCAGCGCGGCTGATCAATGCCGATACTGTCGAGCATTGCAGAAAACTTATTCCGGTCTTCAGCCATATCAATGGTTTCGGCGCTATGCCCCAACAGTCGAACGCCAGCGCTGGCAAGGCCTAAAGCCAGTTTATTCGGTAGCTGGCCGCCCATGGACGTCACTACTCCGCCGCAGTTTTCAAACTGATAAATATCAAGAATCCGCTCCATACTTAACTCTTCAAAATATAGGCGATCACTGTTGTTGTAATCGGTAGAAACTGTTTCTGGGTTACAGTTGATGATGATGCTGCGCCAGCCGCGCTCGCGCATAGTTTCACTGCAGGTTACAGCACACCAATCAAACTCAACGCTGGTTCCAATCCGGTAAGCACCTGAACCTAAAATCATTGCAGAGCGCATGTAAATTTGTGAATCAAGCGGGTCGTCAAACTTTCCGCCATAGGTCATATAAAGATAGTTACTAGGCGACGGATACTCGCCGGCTGTTGTATCAATCTTTTTCACAACCGGTTTTACACCTACGGCAAGCCTTGCCGCTCGGACGGTAAGTTCAAGTTTTTCAAGCTTGGCTCCTTCGATATTGCCGCCAGAAGCTGCCGAAGCAATTTGCTGATCACTCATTCCCAGCGTTTTCCAGCGCCGCCAAGTGTCTGCGTCGATAGACCTCCACACCTCACTTAAGTGTCTTCCAGCACCTAGATCTTCGAGCTCTTTTTCACACTTTGCAATGCGAGCTAAATGATGCAAAAACCACTTATCAATGGCTGTTTTCTTATGAATATCATCAATCGTAAGTCCGCTGCGAAGGGCCTCAAGCACTGAAAACAAACGCGTATCCGTAGGCTCTTCGAGGTCACCCGCGGAAGCCAGCACAGGTTTTGAAGAAATCCCCAAAGCATCTTCTGTAACCATGCGCACAGCTTTTTGCAAAGACTCTGGAAAGGTTCTACCTATTGCCATGACCTCGCCTACACTTTTCATGGTCGAGCCCAACTTTCTGGACGCCCCGCGAAACTTGGTTAAGTCCCAGCGTGGAATCTTTACCGTGATGTAATCCAAAGCTGGCTCAAAAAATGAATACGTAATACCCGTCACCGGGTTTTTTAAATCTAGAAGGCTGTAGCCCAATATTACTTTTGCAGCGATATAGGCAATCGGATACCCTGACGCTTTGCTTGCAAGTGCGCTCGATCGCGAAAGCCTAGCGTTAACCTCAATGACATAATAATTATTTGAATGCGGATCTAGAGCAAACTGCGCATTGCATTCGCCTACGATCTTTAAATGATCCACCATCTTCAAAGAAGCGTTTCGTAAAATCTGATACTCATCGTCTGAAAGCGACTGACTTGGGCACACGACAATTGAATCGCCCGTATGAATCCCGAGTGGGTCAAAGTTTTCCATGTTACATATCGTGATGCTGTTCTCAAAGCTGTCACGCATGATCTCGTATTCAACCTCTTTCCAGCCCTTAAGAGACTTCTCAACCAAAACCTGCGGACTATCGACAAGAGCAGTCGTAACAAGGGTTTCAAGCTCTTTAGCATTGTCAGCAAACCCACTACCTAGGCCTCCCAATGCGTATGCTGCACGTGCAATTACAGGGTAGCCAATCTCATCTCCAGCCTTAAGAGCTGTTTCAAGGTCAGTGCATGCACGCGACGGAGGGATAGGGATTCCAATCTTTTCCATTGTCCGTGCAAACAAGTCCCTGTCTTCTGTTAAGCGAAGAGTTTCTGTGGTCGTACCTAAGTTTTCAATGTTGTATTTTTTGAGTACCCCTTGATCTTCGAGAGCAAGCAAGCAGTTTAGAGCTGTCTGCCCACCAAAACCTGCAACAATGGCATCTGGTTTTTCTTGCTCCAAGACTTTTTCAACCCAGTGCGGCTCGACTGGGTACAAGAAAACTTTTACGCCTTCGATCGGGTTCGTTTGAACCGTAGCAATATTAGGGTTTACAATAAGAACTTCACAGCCCTCTTCTAGAAGAGCTTTTACAGCTTGAGTCCCCGAATAATCAAACTCACCTGCTTGACCGATTGACAACCCACCCGAACCGAGCAATAAAACTTTTTTAGGAATATCGGGCTGTATGATGTTTGCTCTTTTATTGTCTTTCACTTGCCGACTCCCGTAAAATTCTCATGTACTACCTTGTTTCAAATATCTCTTTTACAAACTCATGCATGACCCAGTTGGTATCTCTAGGCCCCCCCGCTGCCTCCGGGTGAAACTGCACGCTGCGAAACGGTTTTGAGGTATGCCTTATACCCTCATTTGTTTCATCGTTTGCGTTTCTAAACCAAGGCTCCCAGCCGTTTGGAAGCGACTCTTCCTCGACCACGTAGCCATGGTTTTGGCTTGTTATGTATCCACGCTTGGTCCCAACCTGATATACCGGCTGATTGTGCCCGCGGTGACCGTACGTCATGCGCCTGACCTTTGCACCAGCTGCTAGGGCGAGGATCTGATGCCCCAAACAAATCCCAAGTATCGGGCGATCTTGCCCGAGCAACGCGCCTACTCGGTCGATTAGCCCTGAAGTGTTTTCGGGGTTACCCGGTCCGTTTGAAAAAAGCCACCCATCACAATCTACCGAAGACAGGTCATGGTTAAACGGAACAAGCTCAATCTCAATTTCAGCATCTAAGAGCTGGCGAAGTATGTTCCACTTCACTCCGCAATCAACGACAGCCACACGTTTTTTTCCACGACCGAACCTGCGCGGAGTATCGACCGATACACGCGAAACGATTTCGTTATGACCTGGGTCAAAAAAAGCGGTTTTGTCTGCTTTTTCGCGAAGTTCTGCAACTTCATCTGGGATAATTTTTCCCAAAAGTTGCGGGGTGCTTCGGATGGAATGGATCAAATCTCTTGTATCAACGCCGATGATTCCGGGGACACCGTGATCAAAAAGCCAGCGATCTAGGTTTTGATAACTGTTCCAGTGAAACACTTCATCGCTATCTGTTGTTAAAACTACGGCAGCAGCGTGTGCTAGCCCACTTTCAAATCCGCGCGGCAAATCTGGTTGTTGGCCTGGCTCCAACGCTTCGATTCCTCGAGATCCCCAACTGGGAATGCCGTAGTTACCGATAAGTGGATAGCTAAAAACGAGTATTTGACCAAAATAGGAAGGATCGGTGATGGCTTCAGAATATCCAACCATTCCGGTTGAAAACACCATCTCACCGCTGCGATAAGAGTTCGCACCTATCAAGCGACCACGATGCTCTCTTCCATTAGAAAGCCGTAGTACAGCCGCGCCAGTTTCTGACGACATGTTTCGCCCTCCTCTGGTTTGCAGAAACATAGCGAACTTGCGGCAATTAAGCTATGGTTTTGCGGCAGAAAATTTTGAACCCTTGGAGGCGCAGTCATGGCAAGTCATCCCACAAAACAGGCAGTGATCGCATATGCAAAAAGAACAGCCATCGGAAAAATGCAAGGAGCTCTTTCGTCGACTCCTGCACCGCGGCTAGGAGCTGCTCTTGTAAAAGACGCGATTAAATCTACAGGCTTAGACCCTAAAGTAGTTGACGAGATCATCATGGGTAATGTCTTAACGGCAGGCGTTGGCCAAGCACCGGCCAGGCAAGCTGCCATCTATGGCGAACTAGGTGAATCCGTCCGGGCTCTTACCATTAACCGTGTGTGTGGCAGCGGCTTAAAAGCTGTGATGCTAGCCGATCAGGCTATACGCCTTGGTGATGCTGAAGTGATCTTTGCAGGCGGCCAGGAAAACATGAGCATGGCGCCACACCTTTTGCCTGGCGCAAGAAGCGGGTATCGCTTTGGAAACCAAACCGTAGTCGATTCGATGCAGTTTGATGGCTTGTGGGACCCATACTCGAATGTACCCATGGGAAATTGCGGTGAGATCTGTGCGAAAGAGTATGGCTTCACTAGAGAAGCCCAAGACGCGTTCGCTATAGATAGTTATAAAAAGTCTAGGGCCGCAACTGAAAGCGGGCACTTTGCAAATGAGATCGTCCCCATCGAAGTTAAAAAGCGCCGAGAGATGATCACGATAGACAGAGATGAAGAGCCGTTTTCAGTGGATTTAGAAAAAGTGCCAAAGTTGCGTGCGGCTTTTGATAAAGAAGGAACCATCACAGCAGCCAATGCCAGCTCTATAAATGATGGTGCAGCCTTGACGGTCGTCTGCAGTGAAGAAGCTGCAGCAAAATACGGACTCACACCCATAGCAAAAATCGTGGCGCAGCAATCACATGCGCAAGCACCTAGCTGGTTTACGACAGCTCCGATTGCTTGCACGCAAAAACTTTTACAAAAAGCTGGAATGTCTGTTTCCGATATTGGGGTTTTTGAAATCAACGAAGCCTTTGCTGTAGTAAGCATGGCTGCACAAAAAGAGCTTGGGATCCCTGTAGAAAAGCTAAATCCATTTGGTGGAGCTGTTTCAATCGGGCACCCAATTGGTGCTTCAGGCGCAAGGATTCTTGTGACCTTACTAAACGGGATGAAAGCAAAAAAAGAAAAGTATGGTGTTGCATCTATTTGTATTGGCGGCGGTGAGGCCAGCGCTTTACTTGTCGAAGCAGTTTAAAAAGTAAATTAAGATATTTTTGTTCGGTACTCTGGCAGTGAGGTAAAGCAGTTTTTTAGAACCTGCTGCGCAGAGATACCGTCTTCATCTAGCATCCGCTTAAACACTCCTATATCTACCTGTAGTAGTTTTGCGTCGCTGGTTGCAACATAGGTCGTTTGACCGCTAGAAAAACCCATGAGAGTTTGATACCCAAAAGAATCGCCCCTGTTTAACACCTGTTCCGAAGCCCCACCAACTGGGACTAATGCCATGCTTCCACTTACAACAAAGTTTACAAATTTGTGACCAGAAAGGCCGCTTTGCATTCTGTCTCCAGCTCTCAGAGTAGCAGCAGTACCTACTGCCTCTACCTTTTGCGTGAAGACTTTGTTTACGTTTTGAAAAATCCGCATATCCAAAAGCTGTGTGCCTCTAACTGGGGACTTCGGCTCGTGTGAGATCGCCGCTTGCAGGCTCACTACAGCACCACTTTCAAAAGCTACCTTTGCCTTGCTTACACGTTCCACCTCTTGAGTAGAACCCGCTTTTACATAATTACTGATTGCAAGGTCCCACTCCCGAGCTTGCTCAAACTCATACCCAGCCTGAGCAGACTGGCCTGTTTTTTGTAAAATGTACCCTAGGCTTAAATGATCTTTTACTTTACGCAGGAGATGAATCAAGTCATCTTGCACAATTTTGCCGTCCACGGCCTTTCCAATGAGACTACTGCGTGTATCTGTATCCGCAAACTTATAAAGCTGCTCGGCACGTACAAAATCTTTTTTTAGAAGAAAGCCTTCGATCATTGCCGGCAGCCTAGGGTCTCCGTGAAGAGCTTTAAAAACTGTTTCTGAAGATTCGCTGGTGCTAAAACCTTCTTTTTGCACTAACGCTAGCTCCGCCTCCGTCAGCCGCCCTTGACCAAGAGAGCTTTCACTAGAAAGAGCCAGTCTAAGCTGGCGTGTTGCGTTGAGCTTATCGCCAGAAAGATCAAATGCGTGAGCTGCCTTGCGAAACTTTCCAACCTTTGCGTAGGCATTGGCTGCGTTTACAAAATCTTCGACAGACATATAAGCGTTGGCTGCTTCTTCAAACTGCCCAGTTTGAACATAACACTTAGCAGCCTCTTCATGCATTTCTGCCGCAACAAAGCACTTTGCAGCATCTGCCCACATTTCACCTCTGGCAAAAATAATTCCAGCGCGATGCGGCCGGTTGATTCTCATAAGAGCCTGTGCACCCTGGGCATAAAAACCAGCTTTTTCATAGGCATCTACAGCCTCTCGGACCATACCCAAAGACTCGAACAATTTTGCTGCGGAAATATCTTGCCCTTCAGCCAAGTACTTGCGAGCTTGGTCGTGCTGGTTTTTCTCTTCACCGGAAAGAAGCTTCTCCCAGTGCCTTCTACGCTCTTTTGGAGCAAGGCTTGCAGACTTTGATGGTGTTTTTCCTGGTTTTTTTGCCACACCGACTTTGTTTTTTTTCCTTTGTTTTTTTTGTTTCTTCTTTACAGCTTTTTTATTTTCATCACCCTGGCTTTGCACGAAAACATCTAAAGAGGCCAAGTTAGCAGGTGCTGCGTCTGGCAGAGCTGTTTTTAAGGTGTCTACTTTAACAGAAGACTCTGAAGGCGCATTAGGTAGCGCCGTTTTGCTGCCTGAATGCTGTCGCGCCGCGGTAGGTTCGAATGCAAGAAATAGAATAAAAGCTACCACAAATAAAAGCGCGACAAATATGATGGCTAAGCTAGCTATACTCATAAACAAAAACTGCCTTTGCGAAAGATGTGCCAAGGATTACACCCCCGGATTTGTTAGACTATTCGGAATTAGAGCAAAAATGGTAAACTAGGTAAAAGTTGCTTAGGATCAAATGCATGTTATGCAGGGGATTCCGAATGAATGATATTCTTGGGCGGGAGGTCTCATGCCAAAACTAGCACTTTACAACATAGCCTTAGGGTTTGCATGGGTTTGTATTGCTGCAGCTGCAGGTGCTTTTGTAAGTACCGGCCTTACAGAACAGTACCTAAACGGCATCGAGCACAAGGCGTGGCTACTCACGCTAAAAACAAGCGCGCATGGCCATACAAACATGTTTGCGATGCTTCAGATACTTTTTGGAATAACCCTCCCTTACTCAAAGGTCGGCCCACGTGTGAAGCTCTGGCAAACCTGGGGCCTTTCCATGGGGGTTCTGGCCATGGCTATAGGATTGTTAGCTATTGGCTTTCGCGGTCCGACCCGCGACATTCACCTGTTTGAGGTCGTGATAGGAACATTCTTATCTTGCGCGCTACTTAGCATGATTGTGCATGTATATGGAATTTGGCTGAGAGCACAAAGATGACCGAGCGTATTGTAAGCCTTGTACCCAGCACAACAAAAAGCCTGGTGCAGCTTGGTTATAGGCATATGATAGTTGGAGCTACGAGCTACTGCATTGACCCACCTAACCTTCATAGGGAAGCGGCGGTAGTTGGAGGCACCAAAGACCCGGATGTAGAAAAAATAGCTAAGCTAAAACCAACTATTCTTTTTGCAAACTACGAAGAAAACACGAAAACCACGATAGAGCAGATTGAAAAACATCTACCTCAAACAAATATTGTACTGGGTTTACCTACTGACATACTTGAAACCTCAAACGAAATTCTGTCTATCACCAGCCGCCTAGGCCAAACAGATAAATCACAAGTATTTCTGCAAGACTGGCAGGACGCTTTTAAAGGTTTAAAAAAACGAGATAAAAAGCTACAGCCAGCTGCCTACTTTATCTGGAGAGACCCCTACTTTGTGGCTGGACCTGACACCTACATATCAAGCGTCCTAAATCTTGCAGGGTTTAAAAATGTAATAAAAGAAGAAAGGTACCCTGAAGCAGATTTATCTAAGATACCAACTGATTGCAACCTGTTCTTCACAACCGAACCCTATTCTTTTAAAAAAAGGCATCTATATGAATTATGGTCATCAGTTCCGAGGTTAAAGAACTGTAATTTTTACATAGCAGATGGAAGAGATTTTACCTGGCACGGTAGCCACGCCCTGGAAACCCTAAAAAAAATACGGCAAGCCCAAGATGGCGCGCCGCATGATTTGTTTACTAAGATTATATTTAGCTAGCTTTTCGAAGTTCTCCCAAAAGCTCATCGCCACGCGCTTTGTCGTCACCTTGTACAAACCGAGAAAGCCTTGCGCGACCGTTTAGGACATCACGTAAGTTCTTTTTGTCTGATATTAAATCAGAAAGTTCTTTGAGTTTTCCACGTTTATTCATGCCTTTTTGCAGAAGCTCATGTAGCTCTTCAATGTCAAAAGGTTTACGCAAAAAACCACCCGCGTGCTTTTCAATAGTCTTCTGCTGTTTTTCATCCAGCATAGCTCCACTTACCAGAATAACTGGAATAGATGGATGCAAACGCCCTACTTTACGCATCAGCTGAATGCCGTCCGTCTTTGGCATTCGAATATCAGATATAACTAAATCTATCTGCTTCTCTTCCAAGGCATTTAGAGCTGCCTCGGCTGATGAAACAACCATAACCTTCGAGAAGAACTTATTTAGATGAATTTTAAAGAATTTCAAAAGCGTGTTGTCATCGTCAATAACCAGTATATAACTCTCGCGGTCGTATTCTTTAGCAGTCTCTACCATCAGAAGCCCCTTTCAGTTGGGTACATTACCTTGAGCGAAGTTTCAAACCATGAAATCTAGGTTTAAAGTTAACTCTGGCGACATGGTACAGATCGGAGCTTAGAACATGTGGCTTTAACCCGCCCTAAGATACTAATATTTACAGCTACTTATATACTTAAAGTTTTTTGGCCCGTGGAGACTGTAAAGTTGCCAGCTTGCTTTTGGCAGACTCTAGATTCTGGTGCTCTGGAAATAAATGCACGAACCTATGCAAAGTGAGGCTAGCTTGACGCACGTGCCCCATCTGCTCTAAAGAAACCGCTAGGAGGTAGAGCATATCTGGTGTGTACTCGTCAAGAGTTGTCGTTTTTATATATCGCCTAGCCATTTTCTGGGCTCGGTACCAGTTCCCAGACATCCCATGTAAAAAGGCCACCCTCCGAAAGGCGTCTTTGCCGTGGCTCCACAGCGGGTACTCTACCAAGAGCTTATGTACAAAATCAGCAGCCTGTTCAAGGTCTTCCGACTTCACCAAAATGTTTACAGCGGTATCAGTTAGGCTCCACATCAAATCTTCAAGTTTTTGTTTCTGACTAGGTTTTAAGGATTTGCTCTTACGAAGCTCCAAAGCAATTTTTTTTGCTGCGGTTAAAATTCTTTTCTTTCGAACAAGCTCCAAAACCTTTACCTTAATCGTTTGAAAGCTACTGGACGACCCAAGCGGTGCCAAAAGATCATTTGCCTTCGCCGCTTTTGCCGCAAAGCAGCTAGCAGTCATAAAAACCACGAGACTAAACTTTAAAACTGTACTTAACATGCTATCCCCTAGTATTTTTGTTTTTGCTTAAAGCAATCTTTAATAAAATATTTTTTGCGTTGTCTTTAAACGCAGTCACTTTTTCTCTTGGCAGAACAACCACAAACCCCTGCGGTAGGGCCCGCTGGCGATACTTACCAAAGGCTGGCTGCAAAAAATCTGGATTGTACCTGCGGAACTCAGCTTTACCCAAACCCGAAGCGTCAATAACTTGAGAAATCGTCATAGACTGCTTTAAAGAAATTGCATCGAGCTTCTTCCCAAACGCGCTTGAATACTCCTGGTAAAGGCCTTGGTTTTGCGCAAAAACATCTTGCACAGCAAGAAGCTCTCCGTAAAAGTTTTTAGACGCAAAACCAAACGACTTCCCCTTATAGTTTTTTATTAGATACCCCAAATCTGAGGTTCCATGAGTCTTTTTTGCCTTCGCCACCCCTGCCGGTCCATGATTATACGCCGTTATAGCAAGAGGCCAGGTACCAAGTTTATTATAGTTACCCTTTAAGTAGCGAGCAGCAGCTAAAGCAGCTTTGAGGGGCGAACGTCTTTCATCTATATAGCGCGATATTCGCATAAACTTTTTTCCTGTATAAGGCATAAACTGCCACATACCTACCGCTCCAACATGCGACTTAGCACTGTCAGAAAACATAGATTCAACAAAAGGGAGCCTTGCAACCTCTTTTGGAACACCCTCTTGTGCGAAAATATATTCTTTGTATTCTAGGTATGGCGCAGCTCTTTTTAGGGCAATTTTAAAGTCATCGTACATTCCCCGCTGAAGCCTAAGCCTTACCTTACCAGCGATAAGGTCGTTCCACGCATTTTGATCTCTGCGATAGACATCTGCAACTCTTTTTTCCATAGCACCAAGGTTTTCGGCCGAAGCGCCTGATGTCGCAAATTTTTTAACAGCGGCTTGATAGCGCTTAAAATATTTTTTGGCTTCGGTTTTTACGCCGCGTTTTTTCTGTACGACATCTAGAATCACCTGCGCATGGTTGCGGTCATGAATCAAATAAGTGTCGCTACCAAACTTTCCGAACACTAACGTCCAGAACCATTTTTGCTCCTTTAGTACGTTGGAGCTGCCTTGGGGCAAACCCGCAAAACAGGTAAAGCAAGACAATGCATATGCTAAGACTATCAATTTGAGAGTAGCTTTTTTCAAAAGCGGACCCCTATTCTATTATGGATTTCAGGTTGATTGTATTTTAGCACTGGCAATAGAAAGATGAGTAGTCCGTCAGAGACTTGTCAAAGCAATAACTATCTGTAATGAAAGAATAAAAAAAAGATATTGAGCACCACGATAAATACGATCCAAAGCACGCTCTAGCGAGAATTTGAGCTTAAGTGTAGACTGCGACCTCGTGGTCCGAGGTGTAGCGCAGCCTGGTAGCGCACTCGCCTGGGGGGCGAGGGGTCGCTGGTTCGAATCCAGTCACCTCGACCACTTTGACCCCCCCCTAAAGAACAAGCTAAATTCTAGGACTAAGCCATGAAAAAAATACTTGTTATACTTGCCACCCTACTGACCCTAACTCAAAACACTCCAAAAAGTTATGCGAGCGAGAACCCGTGCACTACTGCCTTTTCATACAAAGACTCGCTTGAAAAATTAAAGAAAGCTTCAAACTCACTCAAAGGGCAGTTTGCAGCAATGACCGTTGCCGCCGTAATTAGTGCTTTAGTTGCAAATCAGATCAGCGCTGATCAAGAAGAGGCAGCCTTGGTTTTACATGCGGATTTAACTGACTATTCCGACAAAGAGTTTGTAGCAAAGGCAAAAAAATTCCCGGGAAAGCTCTTTGATGCACGCAATAGAAGTTTCGTAGTATCTGTTGTCAGAAAAGATCGTTTAGAGGTTTTAAAATATATTCATTCAATAACCTCTGAAAAAGACCTCAATGACTACACTCTTTCCACCTTATATCTAGCAGACATAAAAAATGCCTTTGACTATAGATCTAAAAAAATATTTGACTACCTAGTGCATTTTCCACAGGAAGTATTTAACGATACGGAAATCGTCGATGCTTTCGGCTCAGAACTCGTCCGAGCACACGCTTCGTTTCGGAGCACTACGACATCACCTGAAATGAATGAATTTGTTTTAGACACAATCGAAGGGTCTAGCTCAAGGTTTGACATTGCGGGTATCTATTTTTATCTCAATGAAAAACAGGCCGAAAGAATCCTAAAGTTTAAAAATGTGTACATGTCTCATATGAACACATATGTAGAAAGATCTGTTTATGGCCGCGGAGTTGATATCAACGCCATGCAAGCATTGATGCTGTTTCAGAATATCGACAGGTTTCTGAATGACTCAGAAATGAAAAAAAATGATTACAATTTTTTCTTAAAGAGGAAAATCGATCTATACAACAGGCTACTACGACTCTCTATGATTTTAGAAAACAATGAATTTTACACCTACTACGCAAACGCAGGAGCTGACCCATACCACGATGATGCTTTAGACCTTATGGCCAAGAATAAAACATTTTCAAAACAACTTCAGTATGTTGCAGCATTGAACCCTCCAAGCGATCGCCAGCTTATCAAACTGATGCGCCGTCTTCTCTACAACCAGAACTTCGAAGGTGCCAGTTACATGCTAGAACAAGGTCATATCAACTTAAAACAAGCTGGAGAAGAGCTGTTTGTAATAGCTATTCTTACAGAAAATAAAAATGCTTTAGACTTTTTAAGACAGCGTGGCGTAGACATTGTTGTGCAAAATATACGCCAACGCTAACCCTAACACCTGTGCAGCTGTGCAGCTACTCCAATCGCTTCATCGCCTTAGCCTAGGTATTCTTCGCAAGACAGATCAACATAAACACGATTGAAAACCAAGGCCAAAGCTAAACCGCTACATCTCTTTCGCTTTGTTTTCACAAAAAAAGCCTTCTGATTTTTCAGCCTTTGTTTGTTCTCTGGTTTTTCCATTACTCATGATAACGAGGCTTTGCTGATCTTGTTCGTGTCCGCGGTGCGCTGTATAGAACACATTTATTTTTATTTTAGGCCATCGTTTATTAGCTACTTCAGCTGAAAGCAGCTTAACAGATGTCTCAAAATTCTTAAAATCATCGTCAGAAAACCCCCAGTTATGCAATTTTTCGTAGGCCGTCCCATCAGAGTTTAAAGCCTTTGCTGCCATGTCACTAATGGGAAGCCTTTGCATTTCATCTAAAATATGCATAATCACTTTTGCTTTGGTGAGGCTAGTTTCTTTTGGCGAACCGCCAAACCTTTTCGCAATTTCAGGGTTGCTAACAGGGAAAATATTTTCTAGTGGAACAGGGTACTTCAACAAGCCTTGCTCAACCAAATACAAAACCCCTTCATGAATAGCTTCTGGGCTGTGCCCGCGTGCTGTGATAACTGTGGTTCTACTAGCACGTTTCTTGTCGCTTAGAGCGTAGACCAAATCATTCCAAACAGGGCCTTGCCAGTCTTGACCGCTTCCACCCAACACTTTCTTTAGGTCGTTCAAGAAATAATTCTCACCCTCTTTTAGACTGTCGCGAAAATATTTATAAGAATTCTCGGTGGTTTCAGTGACTTCTTTGCCTTCTTCAGGAAACATCAAGGTGTACTTAGAAAGATTTACGCCTTTATACATACTCGACTTACCTACAACGGCAGGAACTCCGATAAGGGAGCGGACTTTTGCAAAATCACCGGTCGGAATATCGATAAAAAGTTTTGGGTTGGCTTTGTTATAGACAACGATCACTGTCGGCATGAAAGCAATGTTATCGTCCCAATCAAAGTTCCAGCCAGTAACCGTATGCTGTTCTTCGCTAGACAAGGTCTCGTTTTTGATTTCCTGAGGTACTTCTTGCCCTCGAACAGAAAACGAGCTCATCAACAAAGCCAGTGTACCTATTCGCAATAAAGCTTTTTTCTTCAAAGTCACGATAGTGTCCTCCCTTTATAATTTTGTTTTACCTGTTCTAAACGCTTTTTTACTATTAAAAAAGAGAAAGTATGCTTGACTCACTTTTATGCGAGTAGAGAGCTTACCATTTAGCCTTAGGAATAAGCATAAAGACAGCTCCCCATAGCAGGTACCTGCTTTCACTTCACACGTACCCGCTAGTATGCAGCTACCTGCGTGCCGCTAGTTTTCTTAATTCCATCTTTTCCTGTGAGCAACAGCAAGAACAAGCAACTGGTCAATGGCATTCCCAGCACCTATATTGTTGATCAAGTAGCACACACGGTATTTTTTTTAGATCCTTTGGAACGGAGTAGTTTACAGGAGCCTTCGCCGATGCCTTGACTTCGACAGTGTTATTTCAAACAAATACGTGGACACCTTTCTTACGGTAGAAGTAGGCGAATTGACGATATATCCAGCAGTCTCGGGGAAAATTGAGATTCCATACCCGGAAGGTTGTTCAGTAGAGTACCAGGTCGTCACTATATCTGACCTTATTGATACGTAATCGCTCAATTCTTACTCGCATGAGAGAGCCAATCAAAGTGAAGAGCTCTCTACATATAAATAACAATAAAATGCATTAAAGATCTGCACTGCACTCTTTAGCGTCTTTATTTCAAAAAGAAGAGGTGATAGCTTTTCGCAAGACACAATTAAATTTTGGAGAGAAATTATGCGATTTTTATCACTAATACTTCTATTTAGCGCACCACTTTGTGCAACCACACACTACGTAGTGCCAAACGGGTATGAAAGCGAGGCCTTATCGTCAAAAAAAGACTGTGAATCTGTACGTTTGTTTGTCCAAGAGAAAATTCAAAAACTCGCACCGTTTAGCGAAGAAGGAGCAACTTCAAAGTGCATACCAATGGAGCCTAGGGTTGAGCCAACATCCCGAATCGTACCGCATGCCATTGTTATTGAGACGGAAAGTGACGAAAAACCTACTGTTCATACCTTTGTACTTAAAGTGGCCAACATACTGGAGAAACGCCCGAGAGCTATAACCAAAGATGTCGTTGTATTTAAAGTAGTAGAGGGTGTGCTAACCAAAAAAATGGCCACGGAGGCAGTAGAGGCAGATTACAGAGTATCTATACCTTACAGTTTTGACAGCACTGAAGAGTGTCAAAAAAGTTTGGAGCAGCAGTATTCCTACATAAAGAACTTTAGGCTTACCACTTATAAAAACAACACAATGACAGCCAATGGAAAATACTTGCTAGATGGAAAATGTATCGTTTCAAGCGAAGAGCCATTGCAGCACAAATTCTTTTTCTTGATTGTTCCTCAGGAGCTCTAGCCAACTATCTAGGTAACAAACCAGAGATCACCAAAGGTGGCGTATAGCAGCGCCACCTTTCTTGTAGGCTAATAGCTTGCTCCAGTATACTGACGCTAGTTCTAGCAACAACGGCAAAATCCGCGGTAGACCTACCGTCATCTGACACCCTACGCTCTCTTCACCCGTATCTGCTCAACTTGATTGTCCACGATCTTGTAATCCAGCTGGATCGGCCGGCAACAGACCTCGCAGTCCTCAATGTAAGATTGCCCTGTCTCAAAAACCTCTACAAGCATCGAGATAGTCTCACAACAATAGGGGCATTGAATAAAAACTTCTTCTTGGCCAAACACGCTTACACCTTTCTTTTTAGCAGCAAAACCTTAGGAATCGAGCAAAGTTCGCTGCAGGTCCACCAATTCTTCTTTATTTAACTTTCCTTTACGGTAAACCAGTGAGACATCGTAGTCTGCCTTCCAAGCCTTTGGTGTTTTAATAGGCTGAATTTCGTTTGAGTAATGCATGTAAAAATCAGGTAAAAAGGCCCACAACTCAATATTTTCAAGCGCTGCCAAAGCAACCCCATAGTCGTCAAACTCAACTTTAATATTTGGACTGACATCGTACTGATCAAAAACAGGGTGTTGCGAACATACATCTATGCCTTTAGCTCCCATAGGAAAAGCTGCTCCATAGTCGTTAAGTGCTTGTACCGGTTTTTTCATGGAATGCAAAGGGTGCTCTATGTGCGCAAAAGGAAGTAGGTTGCCGCGGATAAATTCTATTTTTTGGATTCCCGGTGCAGAGTGCGCACTAAAACAAAAGCCAAAATCAAAGGACTGGTCTAAAACACCTTCGATAACCTTTGCTGAGCTAGTGCTAGAAAAGTTAAATGAAGATTTTTGCAAGAAATTACTTGCACCCGTGGTTTTTTTTAAAAGAAAAAGCTCTGCAAGCGTGTGCGAAGCACCCACGTTATAATGACCACTTAGGCCTGGCTTTTCTCTAACAACAGATTCTCGAAGCTCTGAAAGTGAGTTAAAAAACTGAGGAGTTGCAACGAACAGTTTTTTTCCATCCACCGTAAGTTTTATGTATTTCCCCACTTTTTGAAAAAGGCTAACATCAAGATCTTTTTCCAAACACTCAATGCTGTAACAGATACCTGAAGGCGAGACCCGCAGGCTTTTTGCGGCTTGACCAATGTTTTCAAACTTGGCGGCTGCGTAAAAATGACGTAGTTGGTCGATCTTCATAGCTGTAGCTACCTTAAATTGGAGTATACGCACGTATTTTGTTCAGAAAAACTGAATGAAAAATAACAGATCTTTTTAATTTTTTCTACAAAGAAGTTCAGGCATTCTTAAAGAAAGAGCAAGCAAGCCAAGACATTCAAACACGAAGGATTGATAACATGGAAAAAAAAATCAGAGATTTAAGCGTCAGAGTTCTTTTAGCCGGCGGAGCTGCTGCCTTAAGCCTAACTTCGCAAGCTTCAGCCCAGTCAACCCCGCCACGCGGCGTAGATGTAAGCTCAGTTGCAGCTGCCTGCGGCGTAGCAAAGGTTCCGCAGACAAGTAAAGCTGGTCTATACAACGATTTGTGTGAAGAGCTTAGCGACGCAGAAAAGTGCCTTGCCATCATCAAAGATCAAATGCGTTCAGATGACTATACTTTTTCACCTATAAATTCAAACAGGCAAAAAGATAAAATGCGCGCATGCATTGCCATCATGCAGAGTGATTTTGGTCTTATCGCGTCCGAAGATAGCAATGAGGACTAAGCCATTGAAAGCAACTTCACCACATCAGCAGGCAGAGTATCAAAAAACTGCCCTTAGCGAAGCTCTTCAAAAATCCCCCCCCTTTGTTAGCTTCAAAGAGAACGGTCCACTTGCGAGCCTCTGCTTTTGCATCGCACTCCAAAGGGAGCTGGAAGATCCAAGGATGGATCGACTAAGCCACTTTTTTGGGGTGCGCCCCTCCCCGGGTGTTTGGAATACCAAAATTCATTTATCAAAAGGGGAATGGGCTATATCTGGCAGACTAAAAAGCCAGCAAACCTTTGAGTTTCGTCACCCTGATCTCGCTATGCTTTTGGGGCCTGGGACAATCATCCTACCGGACGGACCTGTAAAGTGGACCATTATTCCAAGTATGGTTGCCGGCAAGGTCGCAAAGAAAAGAATAGAGCTAGGAATTGTAAGAGATTGGTTTTTAGATTCAGTCCTTCATAGCACAAAGAACAACATGTACCTGATTACCAATGAGCTAGAACTCCATTCACTCTATGGAAAAACTCAAGCAAACATAATGCGTCGGGGCCAGCTCGCATTTCAGGGCACACACGATATTGTAGACCATTTGTTTGGGCTAAATGCCGATCGGTACCTAGGCCAAAAACCTCTTTATGAACTTTGCTACAGCTCGATAAAAAATGCTGGCCTAAGCTGCGAAGGTCGCGCAAATAGTTTGCCGCTGCCAGAAGCAAAAAAAATCCGTTTACATTACAAAATGGTCGTCTACACCATGGGAGTTTTGCTGGATGACCTTGCACAGCCCCGTTGGTATCACAGCCAAAAGCACGTAAACGCCCTCGTACGCTGTATGCGTTCGTTCGAAAACCCTTCTCTCTTGCCGCAAAAAACTGCACTTGAGGTCGTAGAGCAAGTAATGTCCGATGTAAGAAGGTAAATCATCCTACCCACACCCCATATAACATTGTAAGCTTTATTCCTGTTTTGGTTTTTACTGTGGAAAAGCTTTATGATTCTATATACAAATATTGGTGAACTTTCCTGGAGTACCGGCGGAACAAAGCCACAAACTAAAAAGTTAAGCAATGTTTGGCTACGCGTCAAAGATAAAAAAATCCTTGGGTTTGGTACAGGTAAACCCGAAACCACCTCTGGGTATCTAAGCATAGATTGCAAGGGGCGCCTTCTAACTCCCGCACTAATTGATTGTCATACGCACCTAGTTTTCGGTGGTGACAGGTCTGCAGAATTTTGCCAAAGACTGCGCGGAAAAACTTATCAGGAAATTGCCGCAGAAGGCGGAGGCATTCAGTTTTCTGTGACACAAACCAGGTCCAAAAGCGAAGATGATCTTTATGCTACTGCCATGCATAGGCTAGAAAAGTTTAGAAGGCGCGGCGTAACTACAATTGAGATCAAAAGCGGTTATGGCCTTAGTATAGATGCTGAGCTAAAAATGCTTAGAGTCATCCAGAGGCTAAAGGCGAATTCAGATATGAAGTTGTTTTCAACCTGCTTGGCATTGCATGACGCCCCAAAAGACATGGGCAAGAACGCATATATAAAAGCTTGCACAGATGAGCTGCTCCCAAAGATAGCTGCAGACAAGCTTGCTGACTTTGTAGATGTCTTTCTTGAAAAAGGCTATTTTTCAGAAAGCAGTGTCGATACTTTCATGCAGACCGCAACCCAGCTAGGGTTAAAAGTCAAAGTGCATGCCGATGAGTTTGCTGATAGCGGTGGGGCCAGTGCCGCTGCTAACTGGAAAGCTGTCAGCGCAGACCACCTCCAAGCAGCAAACCCTGAAGGTTTAAGTAAAATGGCCCAAGCAAATACCATTGCGGTTTTGCTACCTGGAACCTCTTTGTACACAAGGATTCCTTTTGCTAGCGCAACTAAAATGCGAGAAGCAGGCTTAGCGATGGCGGTTGGAAGTGATTATAACCCAGGGTCTTGCGCAATAGAGAACCTTGCGTTTCTTGCCTGTATGGCTGGTGTTCATTGCGGGCTTACCGCAGAAGAGGTTTTCGCCTCTGTTACAACTAACGCTGGTATGGCTCTTGGTATTCAAAAAGAAAAACTGCAAGTCGCCGAAGGTAACAGCTTAGACTTTTGCCTCTGGCCCTTTCACTCCTGGGAGCAGTGGGTCGCCGACGCTGGACAGACAATGCCTATGGAAACGTACATAAACAGTTAGTAGGGTTTTGACCACAAAAAGCACAACCAACTACCCCACAAAAGCCCTGTAACCCTTGTGGTTGACAGGCCTTCCAAAAACACGTAATTTTTGGCTAGGTGGCCAAGGAAATTCAATAAAGCCTCTCCTAAGGATTCGGGAGATATTTTTTTGATTTAGGACTCCTGCTACAAAATTTATGAACGCTTCAAGCCAGGGAGGTTAGGTATGAAGAGCGGTTCGTGGGCGAAGGTATGCCTTTTTTTTATATGCACTCTTGCAAGTTGCGGTGGTGACGATTCATCGAGCGATTTGAAAATTGTAGGCGGACAATCTGTCGGTCCAGCTTTGACCATAGATGGAAAAAGCCCTGATACAGACCTCAACCCAAACCAATACTCAGTAAAACTTAGAGACGCTACAGGCCGCAACCTATGCTCAGGAACACTTGTACTTGATGGCACATACATTATAACTGCAAGCCACTGCATAGATCCAGTTTCTGGCATTACATTTGCGTTCTTTGATCAGATAGATAAAAGCTCATCTACAAACATAAAACAGCTTATTACAACTAAGATCCAGGGCTATGGCGTTATCAACCCTGGGTTTATGGCACGACAAAAAGCGGATAGAGTACGCTCGATGAACAGTCTTCCGACAGGAGATATTGCACTTGTGAAGCTTTTTGCAAGGCCAGCTGAAATCCCTGCTTTTGCAAGACCGCTACAGTGGGCAACTAGCAGTACAAAGATCGAGCTCGGCATAGACATAAAGACTTCGGGCTACGGCAAAACCCTACAGGCCGCGCAAGGACAAGAGGTAAGCTCTGACGCTAATAGGTTTGTGATAAAAAGTGCTCTCGAACAAGCAAACAAAGCTAGGCCAGGTCCAGAGAGAATCCGGCTAAACAGAATCATCCAAACTCACCTAGATGAGCTGCACAGATTGTCTGCTCCAGCCACGGGAACTTTAAACTCAGTGATTCTAAAGCTAAATGATATTAAAAATAAAGATGCAGAACTCATCGCTGGATCTCCAGATCATGAATGGAAGTCTGTTTGCTATGGCGACAGCGGCGGACCATCTACAACTATGATCAATCAAAAAGAAATCCTGGTAGGTGTAAATGCAAGGGTCGGCAGCAGAAGGTGTATCGACAAGAGCAAGCTGGTTGATATCCGGCAATACAATCAGTGGCTAAACGATTTTGCTATTGATCAAACAGCTAATGCTGCAGATTTTTTTATGAATCGAAACACACTTGAATTAGGTGGATCTACGCTTTTCGTTCAGGTTCACAAAGAGAAGATAAAATAGACGCCTAAATACAGTAAGAAAGCGCTGTCTGTGGGCCGAAGTCTGCCGACCTAGCCTCGACCACCGTACCCGATTGGTCGATGACAAGCGTCGCCGGGTAAGTGAAGCCTTGCGGAAAAGCAGCTTGATAAAGAGCTGCCGTAGCAGACTCTGCACCTGTAACAGCAAAATTCTGCATAAAAACTTGCTTTTGCGCATAAGCAGCCGAACTGTTTTTAATCACTGAAACAAAGGAGCACTTTGACGACCCTGCTAAGAGTGATTGCGCAGATTGCTGATTGAAGGCATCTGATTTCGTTCGGCAAAACTGGCAATCCGTATCAAACAAAGCTACAACCAGAAAAGCCTTTGATTGCTGCAAACTGCTGAGCTGAGCTACCTGCCCTGTACTCTCAACGCGTACTTGCGGGTCAACCTGAGCCAGCTGTCCTTGCCAAGTTGACACACCGGCAGAAAAAGGTGATATCTGGCCGCTGCCGTTTGTCTGGGAGCTGATCTGCGGATCTATCTGAACCGGACTATTGCCTAGTGGCGTGATGCCATCAGGAGCAACCCCAGTGTTACCAATAGCCTCTGAACTTAAAGGCGCCACTCCGCCTTGAATATCTCCAGCCACCGGCTTAGCTTGCTTATTTGTACAAGAAGAAAAGATAACTATACAAAATGTAAGTATGAACATTGGAAGTTTTTGACTCATGAAGCACTCCTACAGACAAAGTTACCCTGGCTCGGATCTCTGTCTTGATAAAATAAATGACTTAAAGGGCAGTGCCGCTCGTCCCAGCCATGAAGACCGCAGATATAAGCATTTGGATTTTGTCTTTGGATATTTTCTAGATACCTAAAGTTGCCTTCTACATTTTGATTTTGTCCTGTCCAAAGCAGGTTTGTATGTAGGTTGTCTTTACCGGTTCTGTCACTAGATACATACCTAGACGCTACACCCATTAGTTTGCAACTTGTAAACGCTCCCCCACCGGAATCTCCCGGGCTAACGGTATGTCCCTGAGTTCCGCTACTATTGATTGTGATATCACCACGCGCTAGAGCCTGAACAACATTTTGCCCCCATGCTTTAGGCCCAAACTGCCCACCTTGGATATTATGATCCGAATACCCTACCATATAAAACTGCTCACCTGTTTTAAGCGTATCCAGGGTATGCCGCAAAGAGAAGAACCCTACTGGGTCGATATTTTCAAAAACAATCACAGCCATGTCATAGGCAGAGGCAAGCTCGCCGCCATACCTATACTCTTGAGGAAAGTAAATATTTCTTGAGGTTGCTCCGCTCATAGCGCCACTTGTAATCTGAGAGGTTGGAGACGAAACCTTATCTACGCAGTGAGCTGCTGTGATCGCAGTCATAGTTCTTTCCGAAAGGTTAGCTGAAACTGCTTGAGCTGTGCATTCAGAGTTATTAGTATTGATTTTAAATACACCAGCGACAGAGTTACTTTGCCCACCAATAAGGGTACCGTCATCAATAAAAAGACCTGAAAAATCTTTACATGAGATGGTTAATACAAACATAAAAACTGCGATATAAGGCTTCAAAGTTCTAACCCCTTTCTAGTCGCACAAGAAAACTCTTCCTGAGTTCCTGCTATAAATTGTCCTACACAATGTATTTACTGCAAGAACGGGTCTATTGTGACAAAAGCATAGACGCTAGTAAAAATAGAGACATGCATTCAACATTATATACAAGTGTCAAAAGCATTGACACTTTGCGTCATTATTTTAAGGCGGCATCTGGCTTTACAGACCAATATGAGCGGCCTTATTCGCTGCATACTACATCTGACACAAACACTTCTAGTTTTCTTTCACAAATGTACGTCTCCAGATCGACCCTGAGAGCACCATTAAACTCTTCTTGGTCAACAAGAAGAAGGTTTTCTAAAAAGGCCTTATATACATTTTCTGTGGCTCCTGTCGGGTGTAACTCTAAGGCGCCAACAACCAGCTCAATCATTGTTTGAAGGTCACTTCCTTTTTGTAGATCCCAAAAAAATCCAGAAAATATTTGGCTAAAGAGATGAGGTTCTTTTATAAGTGGTGGGGGGTTATCGCTATAAACCCAGTCGTTGTCAGCGCTACGCAGACACTTATCATTACGCAGCTGACCTAGGTCTGGATCAAAGCAGCTTGCCGTACCAGGATCACAAGTGTATTCAGCCAGGCACCCATCACAAGGGTTGTCTCCAATTCCGTTTTCGCATGTGTATGCGTGCGTAAAGACATCAGCCAAAGCTTCGTGTAGCACTATATTCTCAACGTGATCAGCCTCAATGTTTTTAATATATTGATAAATAAAGTGGTGAGCCGTCTCGTGGCCTGCCGCATCAAAATTAAAGGCTAGGTTCACCAAACGAGCTTCTGGAAAACTGTTTGGTAAAATGATCGAAGGCACCTCGTCTTGACCGTTGGTCAGCGCCGGAAAATACTGTGGCCCTCGATCTACTTGATCTAGAGGCACGATCTGGATCAAATGCTCTGACCAATCCGGCAAACCTTTTGAAACAAGGTAGTCATACATCAAGGTCACATAAGTAAAGGCTGAAGCCTCCTGAAAGTGAGGGTCTGTTGGCTCAAAGACAAAATTTTGATTTTCCGCAGATACTGCTGGGTCAGCTAAATCCATCGGCCGAATAAAGGCAAAAGAGTTACATAAAAACCCATTATCTTGCATGCCGGAAATAGAGAACTCAATAGGCTCGCTGTCACCAGAACTATTCTCATAGGCAGAGGTCGTGCCTGTTATGGAAAGTCCATTTTCAACTAAACTTGAAACATTTCTATCTTGATCTACCCAAGCTGTATAGTGTTTTAGCCCTGCCCCAAGCCCAAGCTGAAGAAATGGCTTGTATGTTTTTCCGGTCTTTTTTGCGCAAATCTTTTTTCCGGTTAGCTTTGGATTCACACCGTCAAGAAGCAAACCCAGGTCATCTTTAAAACTTTTTTCATCGTCATTTTTAAAACCAGCAATTAAACTATAACTCTCTGCAAAATCAGGGCTCAGCAAAGGCATACTGCCAATCGTCTTCTTTTTATTATCTTTAAGGTCCACGACTTGAATGGAAAGATCGCTACAAAAAGGTATTGTACTTCTATGAGGTGGAGACTCGATTTCTAAATAAAATTTTCTTCCGTACTTGGTTTTTTTTGTTCGTACTGGCTTAACCTGGAGATGTGTATCTTTCTGGATAGAATCCCAAAGCTCATTCATCTCAGAGTCGTCACTTTGACTATTGGCAAGGGACAATCCCGAGATGGAAGGTGCTAGCAGGTCACTTTTAAAAGACCCACACACCAAAGAAGAATCAGACCTAACACCACTTGATGACTGGACGCCACAAGACAGGCAAAACAAGAAGATTAAAAAAACCAAAGCTATGTACCGCTGCATTTAGGGCCTTTTTTTAAAAGAAAATCTGTACCAATTTAGCCTACCCTCTTGATCGACAATTTTTATAAAGGTCTTAAGAAGCAGATACGGAAGATCCATAAACGTCTGTAATTAAATGATTTTTTGGGTCGCACTAGGGGTGCTACGCTGAAAAGCTGGCGGTTAATACCCAGCTTTTTTACCTGTTCTGGAGCCTGCTGCACCTGCTTTATAGGCTCGTCGTAGGCGGTTTCGCTTGAACTATCTCACGTAACAAGCGTGAAAAAAGTAACGACCATGCTGAGCATCGCAAGCCCTGTAAAGGCTAGATAAAGGTAAACAAGCCAATTTGGAGCTCTAAAAAAGTAGAGCATCGTTTGTGCGTAAAACCACACCAACAAAGCAAAAAGCACTATTGAAATCAAAACACCGTACCAGCCACCAACAGTTATGCTCACAGCTAAGCCATTTAAAGACATGCTAAAGCAAGCTAGCTTCCACAGCGCTTTTGGCTCTTTATCAATTGGGTTTAAAAATAGAGATGTTAAAAAGTAAAACGCGAAGGACAGGCACGCACCAACAACCGTAAAAAATCCGGCATGCAACAAAATAGGTAAAAAAGAGAGGATTCCACCACCAGTAAAAACTGAGTGAACATAATTAATGCTTGCACCTACCAACACCATCAAACCCATGATCGTATAGGTAACTTCCACTGGTATTTTGGGAAAGAACGTTTCGTAAAACCACTTTGGCCTTGTTAAAACCAGCGAGCATTTTTTAAAGTAAGTAACTGGATCAATCCGATACTTTCCTTTTCCTATTTTCATTTTCGCCATCTCACACCAATTCCCCCTAAGCCAATAAAGGCATCGGAGTCATTTGGAGGTTGGTTCAACAAACTATATTTACTTCCATATTTATAGGTGGTTGGGCGCGCACAAGGCAGATACTCGCCTGACAGCTGTGTTTTAAGCTGCATAGAATTTATTGTTTGTATATGTGAAGAAATGGTGGGGTTAACAGAATTCGAATCTGTGACCTCTACGATGTCAACGCAGCGCTCTAACCAACTGAGCTATAACCCCAAAAATGAACTGTAGTTGTATACCGAAGTTGAAAAAAACTCCACCCCGAGAAACCTCAATGATTAAGATGTAATACCGGTGATGCGCTCCAAAGTCGCCTTGTTAACTTCTTGGTAGGAATCAAACTGCATCGTAAAAGTGGCTCTACCCTGCGAAACAGAGCGCAGCTGAGTCGAGTAGCCAAACATCTGAGACAGGGGCGTATTCGCTGAAATCACCTGTAAGGGCCCTCGAAGCCCGATTCCACTGACCTTGGCTTTACGCTGATTCAGGTCCGATATAGTCCCTGACATATATTCTTCCGGCACCAAGACTTCTACCCGCATGATAGGCTCTAAAAGTTTTGGCTTACTAGCTCTTGTCGCTGCGCGAAAGGCCAGAGAAGCTGCTATTCTAAACGCAATTTCATCGGAGCGCTCTTCGTCATAAGTTGCACCAACCAAAGTCACCTTAATGCCTATCATGGGAAACGACGCTATTGGACCTGCCATCATAGCCTCTTGCATTCCGCGCTGAATCACAGGGATCAAGTGCTCAGGCAATTGCTCTTTCGGGCAGTTGTTTACAAACTCTAAAGTACCAGCATTATCTCCGGTAGGTTCTACACGGATTTTCACTTCTGCGAATTGGCCGCTTGCCGTGTCGCGCTCAAAAGTTTCTTTGTGCGTCAATTCAGATTCAATGGTTTCTCTGTAGGAGACCTGCGGAGATCCGACATTTGCTTCGACTTTAAACTCTCGCTTTAACCGGTCGACTATGATGGCAAGGTGAAGCTCACCCATGCCTCGGATGATTTTTTGACCTGTTTCTTTATTGTCTGACACTTGAAAAGAAGGATCTTCCGAACCTAGCCTAGCTAGAGCTTTGTCTAGCTTTGCCGCGTCTGCGGTGCTTCTAGGCTCAATGGCCTGAGCTATTACAGCCTCCGGAAAATCAACTGACTCAAAGCGTATTGGCTTTTTTGGGTCACAAACCGTGTCGCCTGTACCTACTTCTTTTAAACCTGCTACTGCAACGATATCTCCAGCCGTGCATGCCGTGATTTCTTCGCGGCTATTTGCTTCCATCCTGAAAATCTTTTGCATCCGCTCTTTTTTACCGGTTCTAGAATTAAAAACTGACGAGCCTACTTTTATTGTTCCCGAGTAAACCCGAATATAAGCTAGCTGACCCACAAACGGGTCAGATACTATTTTAAAAATAAGAGCAGAAAAAGATTCTTCCGGAATACGCTTTACAGTAACAGCCTGTTCGCGCTTATCCGCTGTGAGCCCCTCGGCGTCTGGAAGATCTAAAGGAGACGGCAGGTAATCTAAAACCGCATCGAGAAGTGGCTGTACTCCTTTGTTTTTAAAAGCCGAGCCACACAAGACAGGAACCATGGTTAGCCCAATAACAGCTTTGCGGACCGCTGCTTTTAACTTGCTAATTTCTAGCTCTTTGCCCTCTAAAAAAGCATCCATCAACTCATCATCTGTTTCGACAATAGCCTCCAAAAGCTCAGACCTGCGACTTGCAGCCTCATCTGCCAGCTCTGAAGGAATATCTGTTTCCAAATACTCTTCTCCCTTATCACTCTTCCAAATAAAGGCTTTTTGGGTCAAAAGGTCGATCATTCCCGTGAAAGCGTCTTCTGCGCCAATAGGCATCTGAAAGGCGACGGCAGGAGCTTGAAGCCTGTCTTTTATTGTTTGAATAGAGTTTTCATAGCTTGCACCAACCCGGTCCATCTTATTTACAAACGCAATGCGTGCTACTGAATATTTATCCGCTTGACGCCAAACAGTCTCTGACTGAGGCTCTACGCCGTGAACACCATCAAATACAGCTACGGCCCCATCAAGCACACGCAAAGATCGCTCTACCTCAACCGTAAAATCAACGTGCCCAGGTGTATCTAGAATCTGTACTGTGTGATCTTTCCAAAAACAGGTCGTGGCAGCAGCTGTGATCGTGATCCCACGCTCTTGCTCCTGAACCATCCAGTCCATAGTGGCAGTGCCTTCGTGGACTTCGCCAATTCTGTATATTTTACCCGTATAATAAAGAATACGTTCTGTAGTTGTAGTTTTTCCCGCATCAATATGGGCCATGATTCCGATGTTTCGGAGCTTATCTAGTGCAATCGTTTTTTTCGCCATAAGCCTGCCACCCTTAAAGATACTTTCAACAAGAAACCCTCAAAGCGTGCCCACAAATTATGGACCTTCTTTGAGGGATAAAATAATAAAAAAAATTTACCAGCGAAAGTGAGCGAAAGCCTTGTTTGCCTCTGCCATCTTATGCACATCTTCTTTTCGTTTAATAGCTCCACCACGTCCGTGGATAGCATCAGAAAGTTCGCCGGCCAATCTCTCAGCCATGCTGCGACCGCTCCGCTTACGCGCAAACTCAATGATCCAACGAATAGACAACGCCTGCCTACGGTCAGGCTTTACTTCAATTGGAACCTGGTAGTTTGATCCACCAACACGCCGGGACTTTACTTCAAGAACTGGCCTTACGGTATCAATCGCTTGTTTGAAGACTTCGATACCTTTTTGACCTTTTTCTTGTTCTTCAACAAGATCAATCGCCTTATAAAACTGTTTTTCAGCAGCAGCTTTTTTCCCGTGAATCATCATTTTGTTGATAAAACGAGTTACCATTTCTTCTTGGAACTTTGGATCCGGGAGAACAACCCGTTTCTGTGCTCTTCTACGTCTTGACACTTATCAATACCTCTTGATTAAGAACCTGTTTTAGGTTTTTTTGCACCATATTTACTGCGGCCTTGTTTACGACCTTCAACTCCAACACAATCGAGTGTTCCGCGCACTGTGTGATAGCGAACACCAGGAAGATCTTTTACTCTCCCGCCTCGGACCAAGACCACACTATGCTCTTGAAGGTTATGTCCTTCGCCACCGATATAGGAGTTAACTTCCATACCATTTGACAAACGAACCCTTGCTACTTTACGCAAGGCCGAGTTCGGCTTTTTAGGGGTTGTCGTATACACACGGACACATACACCACGTTTTGATGGGCAGCTGGCTAGCGCTGGGCTACCCGACTTCTGTGCCTGTTTCTTTCGGCTTTTTCGCACGATTTGGTTGATGGTTGGCATCTAGGTTCTCTTTCTTTCTGAGATTTTTATATTCTCTAGCGTCTGTTAGCGTTCCGCTTTTAATCAAGTACTACGGGATTCTAACAGGACCTCAATCTATACATTCATTCACAGGGTTTTACCAGTATTTGGTCGCCTCTAAGCCTGCACTTTTTTTAGAAGCCTTCTGGGGTTATGCAGGGCACTGTAAACCATGTCCTGCGACCAGAAAATCACAAACAATATTAGGTAGGTACATCACCTTGCGTTGGTGTCTCCACCTCGGCTTGTGGCTGAGCATCTACGGCCGCAGTCTCTGTGACTGCTTTTTCAACACTTTCTGCAGCTGCTTTCTCTGCTTGCTGCTCTGCCAATAAGGCCTCGTCTTTTACTATCGCTGTCTTTACATCCTCTAAAAGAGTGGATTCAACCGCATAGTGTTCTTGGTACAAGTGACTTCCCGTTCCAGCTGGAATAAGCTTACCCATAATCACGTTCTCTTTAAGACCAATCAAATGGTCAACCTTCTGCTGGATAGCAGCTTCGGTTAGAACCTTCGTGGTTTCTTGGAAAGACGCAGCAGAGATAAAACTACCTGTTGAAAGCGAAGCCTTGGTAATCCCTAACAAGACAGGCTCGAAAAGAGCTGGGTTTCCACCATCAGCTTCTACCCGTATGTTTTCATGTTTTAAATCAACCCGGTCGACTTGCTGGCCTTCTAAGAAACAAGAATCGCCTGGGCTTGTGATTTTTACCCGCCTAATCATCTGGCGAACAATCACTTCAATGTGCTTGCGAGAAATCTTTACACCTTGAAGGTGATAAACTTTAAGAATCTCTTTCACTAGGTAATTAGAAAGCTCTTTTACACCCATGATAGCAAGGATGTCATGAGGACTTGCCGAGCCATCAACAAGGAATGAGCCCTTACGAATATACTCACCCTCGGTCACAATAATGTGGCTACCTTTGGGTATCAAGTATTCTGTCTCGTCACCCTCATCACTTCGCACAATAACTTTACGTTTACCTTTAGTATCAGCACCAAAGCTAACTTCGCCATCATGCTTAACCATGATGCCGACGTCTTTAGGTTTCCTTGCTTCAAAAAGCTCGCCTACGCGCGGAAGACCACCAGTAATATCTTTGGTCTTTGCTGTCTCACGAGGAATCTTAGCAAGCACATCTCCTGGCTGGATCTCTGCGCCGTTATCTACCTGAACCTGCGCTCCTGCAGGAAGCATGTAACGAGCACTACGCTTATCAGAGACAGCAAGGATCTCACCTTTTTTGTCTACAATTTCAATACCTGGCTTAAGTTCCGTAGTCCGGAAATCGGTGATAACTTTCCTAGTTGTAAAGGTAGTTTCATCTACCTTTTCTTCCATTGACTTGCCCTCTTCGATGTCAGAGTAGCTAGCTTTACCGGCAACTTCAGAGATAATCGAAACAGCAAACTGGTCCCACTGACACAGCGGCGTTCCCGCTTCAATCTGTTGGGCATCAGAGTCAATCAATAAAATTGAGCCATAATTGATCGGATAAGTCGCTAGTACACGGTTATCTGGGCCAATCACGTCTACTTCGCCACTTCTACTCAAAACAATGTTTGCACCGTCTCTGTTTTTCGCAACTTTTAAATCCTTGAATTTAACTGTGCCTGAAAAACCAGAGTTGATCGTATTGTTTTCAACTTTATGTGTAACCGTTCCACCAAAGTGAAATGTACGCATCGTTAGCTGAGTTCCGGGCTCACCAATACTTTGGGCAGCAATAACCCCTACAGCTTCACCAACGTTCACAAGGTTACTTGTAGACTTATCTTGCGCGTAACAAAGAACACATACCCCACGCTCACTTCCACAAAGAAGCGGCGTACGTACACGAACAACCTCGATACCCGCCTCTTCGATCTCCTTAGCTTTACGCCAGTCGATCATAATGTCTTTCTCAACGAGTAGTTTGCCTTCAGGGCCTTTTACTTGGTCAGCAGAAACTCGGCCAATCAAAAGCTCTGACAAAGGCTCCGTTACGTTTGCACCATCACGGATCGCAGTGATGTCTATACCTTCGTTTGTTTCACAGTCGTGTTCAGAGACAATACAATCTTGCGCTACATCAACAAGACGCCGGGTAAGATACCCAGAGCTCGCCGTCTTAAGCGCTGTATCCGCCAAACCTTTACGCGCACCATGAGTAGACGTAAAGTACTGAAGTACTGTCAGCCCTTCCCGGAAGTTAGAGGTGATAGGCGTTTCAATAATTTCACCAGAAGGCTTAGCCATCAAACCACGCATACCAGCTAGCTGACGAATCTGTTGATTCGAACCCCTTGCACCGGAATCGGCCATCATAAAAATAGAGTTATCACTTGGAACGGTCTGTTTGTTACCTTCGTGATCGACTGCCTCGCGCGAAGCAATGTTCGCCATCATCTCACCAGAGATTTTGTCGGTCACTTTTGCCCAAATATCTACAACCTTGTTGTAGCGCTCACCTTCGGTCAAAAGACCATCAGAATACTGTTCTTTAATCTTTTTAACTTCATCATAAGCTTCATCTAAAAAATCTTGCTTATTAGCTGGAACAACCATGTCGCCAATACTAATCGAAATACCAGCCTTGGTAGAGTAGGTAAACCCAATCGAACGCAGCCTATCTGCAACTAGTACCGTAGCTTTAGGGCCACTGTAACGGAATGTTTCCATCACAAGCGAGCTCAACTGTTTTTTACCGAGAGTTCGGTTAATGTTCTCGTATGGAACCGCATCCGGAAGAATTTCATAAAGAAGAACCCTACCAACGGTAGTTTTTGTCTTTTTCCCGTGGATTCTAACTGTAATTGGAGCCTGCAGGTCTACACTTTCGTGATCATATGCAGCTCTTACTTCTTCTACAGAACCAAAGGACTTTCCGGCGCCTTTGCCTTCAATATTTTCTTTAGTGATATAATAGCACCCAAGGACAATATCTTGACTCGGGACGATCACGGGCGAACCTGATGCAGGGCTCAAGATGTTATTTGAAGACATCATCAGCACGCGAGCTTCCATCTGTGCTTCCACGGACAACGGAACGTGGACAGCCATCTGGTCACCGTCAAAGTCAGCGTTGAAAGCAAAGCAAACAAGAGGGTGAAGGCGAATAGCTTTACCTTCAATAAGCACAGGTTCAAACGCCTGAATACCAAGCCTGTGAAGAGTAGGTGCACGGTTCAACATAACCGGATGCTCTCTTGTCACATCAGCTAAAATATCCCAAACCTCAGGGTGCTCTTTCTCGACGAGCTTCTTCGCACTTTTAATCGTGGACACAATCCCTTGCTCTTCAAGCTTGTTGTAAAGAAAGGGTTTAAATAATTCGATCGCCATCTTTTTTGGTAGTCCGCACTGATGCAGGTTTAGCTCAGGGCCAACCACAATTACACTACGACCAGAGTAATCCACACGCTTTCCAAGAAGGTTTTGACGGAAACGTCCTTGCTTACCTTTAAGCATATCGGACAGCGAACGTAACGGCCGCTTGTTAGAGCCTTGGAATGGCTTCCCACGACGACCATTGTCAAACAACGCATCCACAGACTCTTGCAACATTCGCTTTTCATTAGAAACAATGATCGCAGGCGCATTTAATTCGATAAGCTTAAGAAGCCTATTATTACGGTTGATCACTCTTCTATAAAGATCATTTAAATCAGAAGTTGCAAACCGCCCACCTTCTAGAGGCACCAAGGGCCTTAAGTCTGGAGGCAAGACTGGAACTACTGAAAGCAACATCCAGGTTGGGTTTGCTTTGCTCTTTTTAAAGGCTTCCACAACCTTTTGCTTCTTAAGGTGTTTTTTACGAGCTGTCTCGGAAGTGCAATTTACAATTAAATGCTTAATGTCGTCTGACAAAAACTCAATATCTATCGTGGAAAGAAGGTCCATTAAGGCTTCAGCCCCACCCTTCACTCTAAAGGCAGCTCCACCTAGATTCGTTAGCAGCTCTTCGTATTCATCATCTAGAAGAACCTTGCCACGTTCAAGCTTTGTAACTTCCTCGTCCCCTGGATCTAGAACAACCACAGCCTGGTTATATAATACTCGCTCTACGTCCTTCATGGTCATATCCAAAAGCGTACCGATACGCGACGGAAGTGACTTCAAGAACCAAATGTGAGCCACTGGCGTTGCAAGGTTGATATGCCCTAAGCGCTCTCTACGAACCTTAGAGTGAATAACCTCTACGCCGCACTTGTCACAGACAATTCCACGGTGTTTCATACGCTTGTATTTACCGCAAATACACTCAAAGTCACGAACTGGGCCAAAAATTTTGGCGCAAAACAGTCCATCTCTTTCTGGTTTAAACGTACGGTAATTGATTGTTTCTGGCTTTTTTACTTCGCCAAAAGACCAGCTACGAATCTTCTCTGGAGAGGCCAAAGAGACCTTTACCTCATTAAAACCAAGTGGGTCGGTTGGCTTGTCAAAAAATTTACTAAAGTCTCTCACTTGCAAATTCCTTATATGCGAAGTTGCGCGAAACCAGTTTTTGGTTCCGCAATATCACTGAATCAATGATGGAATCTCTCAACATTAAACTCTTGGCCGTCTCGAATTAGATTAATATCAAGACCAAGACTTTGAAGCTCTTTCACAAGAACATTAAAGCTCTCCGGAAGACCAGGAGACATCTGATACTGACCTTTGACGATAGACTCATACATTCGAGTACGCCCTACTGCATCATCAGATTTTACAGTCAAGAATTCTTGAAGGGCATAAGCCGCTCCATACGCTTCCATCGCCCAAACTTCCATCTCCCCGAGCCGCTGACCACCAAACTGAGCCTTACCACCCAGAGGTTGTTGCGTTACTAACGAGTAAGTACCGGTTGAACGTGCATGAATTTTCTCATCAACAAGGTGGTGAAGTTTAAGCATGTACATAACACCGACGGTGACTTTGTTTTCAAAAATCTCACCGGTTTTACCATCACGCATGAAGCTTTGACCATCTGGCGTAAGATCAGCAATCTGTAGGTATTTTTCAATATCGCTTTCATCTGCCCCATCAAATACAGGGTTCGCAAAATGAACACCTTCTCTGTACTTATTAAGGAAAGAATAGAACTCATCGTCTGAAGACTTCTGCGTAAATTCTTTAACTTCGCCTTGGTCAAAGATTTCCAAAACCAAGCCCTCGAGCTCTTTACGTGAACGCTTGTCATCAATCATCTTGTCGATCTTTAGACCAAGGCCTCTAGCTGCCCAGCCTAAATGCGTCTCCAAAATCTGACCAACGTTCATACGAGAAGGGACACCAAGCGGGTTTAGAACAATATCTACAGGGCGACCATCTTGCAAAAATGGCATATCTTCTTCAGGAAGAATCTGAGAAACAACACCTTTGTTACCATGACGCCCAGCCATTTTATCACCGACTTGGATTTTACGTTTAATCGCAACGTAAACCTTAACCATCTTGATTACGCCTGGAGGCAGTTCATCACTTTTCCTGATTTTCTTGCACTGTTCGTCAGTTTCAAACTTGATCATCGTGATTTTTTCACGAAGATTATCCAAACACTTTCTAAGCAACCTATTGTTCTCAGCGTTTGCTAGAGACAGGTTCTCCCAAAGAGCGTAGTCCATATCTTCAAGTTTTTTCGCGTCTAAAGAGTCGCCTTTTGCAACCACAACACCGGAATCACCAGATACATCTTTAGCAACAGTATCACCATCGGCAATCGTTTCAATTTTCCCAGCAGCAGATGTCTTAATAATCTGTATCTGTGCATTTTCATCTTTTTTCAACTCACCGATTTCACGCTCTTCGATCATGATTGCACGGCTGTCTTTTTCGGCACCTTCCCGAGCAAATACTCGAGCACCAACGACAGTACCAACAACGCCAGGAGGAACGCGTAGAGATGTGTCCTTTACATCACCAGCTTTTTCACCAAAGATCGCTCTCAAAAGCTTTTCTTCCGGAGTTAGTTGGGATTCACCTTTTGGAGTGATTTTTCCAACCAGCAAATCACCAGTACGAACTTCAGCACCTATACGAATAATCCCTGCATCATCAAGCTGCCCAAGGGCTTCTTCACCAACATTTGGAATATCTGTTGTGATTTCTTCTTGCCCAATTTTTGTATCGCGCGAAATACATTCAAATTCTTGAATATGAACACTCGTGTAAATATCTTCTTTTACAAGACGCCCAGAAAGCAAGATGGAATCCTCAAAGTTGTATCCACTCCAAGGCATAAACGCCACAACAGCATTTTGTCCTAGTGCTAGCTCACCAACTTCAGTTGCAAAACCATCGGCAATCATGTCACCTTTTTTCACTGTCTCGCCAACTACAACGATAGGCTTTTGGTTGATGCAAGTATCAACATTAGATCTTTTGTATTTTTGCAGTTTGTAGATATCCACGTCGGCACCCACATCCGTAACGTCACCGCCACCGTCTGCTGTCCGAACAATGATTCTGTCCGCATCGAGCGATACAACCGTACCGGCACGTTTTGTGACAATACCTGCACCGGAGTCGCGTGCAACTTTACCTTCCATCCCTGTACCTACGAGTGGAGCCCGAGTTTTAAGAAGAGGAACTGCTTGACGTTGCATGTTCGAGCCCATAAGTGCACGGTTCGCATCATCGTTTTGTAGAAACGGAATAAGCGAAGCAGCCACGGACACAATCTGGCTTGCACCAACATCCATCAAATCGGCTTCGTTAGCAGAAACCATTTCGGCTTCACCACGTCTTCTGGCAGCAATAAGGTCCTCGCCTTTATTGACCTTGTCTAGCTCTGACGACGCCTGAGCAATGACATGCTCGTTATGCTCTTCAGTTGCATTAAAATATTTGACCGATTCTGCACCGGTTTTTCCAGTTGAAAGGTCTTTATAAGGAGTCTCAAGGAAACCATACTTATTAACTTGTGCATAACTGGCCAAAGATGAAATCAAGCCAATGTTTGGACCTTCGGGAGTCTCAATCGGACAGATTCGGCCGTAGTGAGTCAAGTGAACATCGCGAACATCAAAGCCTGCACGCTCTCTGTTAAGTCCGCCTGGCCCTAATGCCGACAGCCTTCTTTTATGGGTAACTTCAGATAGTGGATTTGTTTGGTCCATAAACTGGCTAAGTTGCGAACTACCAAAAAACTCTTTGACCATCGCTGCAGCCGGTTTATTGTTGATACAGTCTGCAGGAAGTAAGTTTTCAATATCTTGAACCTGCAATTTATCCATTATTTGTCGCTGGATACGGATCATACCAATACGGTATTGATTCTCCAACAATTCGCCAACGGCCCTTACGCGCCTGTTGCCAAGGTGATCAATATCATCAATTTGGCCTATGCCATTCTTGAGATCGATCAAAACCTTAACCGCTTCAAGAATATCTTCTTTGGTTAATGTTCTAGTCTCTACAGGTATATCAGAGCCAAGACGTTCATTGATCTTCATACGACCAACTTCACTCAGGTCGTAACGATCTGGGTTAAAAAATAGAGAATTAAAATGATTTTGAGCAGTTTCTACCGTCGGTGCTTCACCCGGCTTGTGTCTTCTAAATATTTCAACAATAGCATCATCAGGTGTATCTACCTTGTCTGTTGCAAGTGTGTTTCGGAAAGAAGCATCTGTATTCAGATTATCAATAAACAGAATTTCAATCTTTTTGCTGCCTGCTTCGACGATAGTATCAATCATCTCCTCTGTAAGTTCAGAGTTAATTGGATACCCTTCAAATTCGCCCTTTTCTTCAATTTCCGCAGCTAAAAACTTCCCTACAAGTTCTTCTTTAGCAACTTCTATATACTCAATGCCGCTTTGCTGCATCTGGCGGATTGCTCCACCGCTAACGCGTCGGCCTTTTTTTACTAAGATTTTCCCGGAGCTTGGATCAACCAAATCGGAAATAGCACGCTGCCCTCTAAGTAGCTCGAAGTTTACCTTCTTTTCAAAACGTCCTTCGTTAATGCGGATATGTTCTTTTTTGTAATACATATCCAGCAACTCTTTTTCAGTGTAGCCCAAAGACTTCAGAAGAATAGATGCATGCATTTTGCGTCGTCGATCGATGCGAACAAAAAGAATGTCTTTAGTGTCAAACTCAAAATCCAACCAGCTACCGCGGTACGGACTAATACGAGCACTATATAAAACTTTTCTTGTTGTACTTGTTTTTCCTCGATCATGGTCGAAGAAAACACCTGCAGAACGGTGCAATTGAGAAACAATAACACGCTCTGTACCGTTGATGATAAACGTACCGTTTTCTGTCATCAAAGGGATTTCACCGAAGTAAACCTCTTGTTGACGCACGTCTAAAATTGTTTTTACATTTGTGTCTTTGTCGACATTCCAAAGAACAAGACGAACAACCACCTTCAACGGGGCAGCATAGCTCATCCCGCGCTGACGACACTCATCAACCCAATACTTAGGGTCTTCAAATGAATACGAAACATACTCAATCGAAGCCACACCACTAGACTCATGCACAGGAAAAATAGAGCGGAAGACAGCTTCCAAGCCCTGGTTTTTCCGCTGGTCTGGAGCGGTGTCCATTTGCAAAAATTCTGCATAACTATTTTTTTGAACTTCGATTAGGTACGGAACCTCAATCGATGGTTCAATCTTAGAAAATAGTTTACGCGGCCGAATAAAGGTTGAAGAAAGAGAACTCATCAATACGTCCTTCGATTGAATGACAAACAAACAATTCTAGGACACAAACAGTATTTGTGTCCCAGAATTTATAAAGTTTCAAGCAGGTCTATGCTGAGTGACCAGATACCCAGATCACTTAAGCTCAACAGTTGCACCGGCCTTTTCAAGAGCTTCTTTCATTTTCTGCGCTTCTTCTTTAGAAACACCTTCTTTTAGATCCTTTGGAGCGCCTTCAACTACGTCTTTTGCTTCTTTCAAGCCAAGACCAGTTAGTCCGCGAACTTCTTTGATCACACTGATTTTCTTGTCAGCTGCTGCAGCTTTTAGAACAACAGTAAACTCTGTTTGCTCTTCCACTTCAGCGCCGCCAGCCGCTCCTGCAACCATTGCCACAGGTGCTGCCGCACTAACACCAAACTTGTCTTCAAGCTCAGTTACTAGTTCTGCTGCTTCGAGTAGAGATAGATTCTCCAAAAACTCTACTACTTGTTCTTTTGATACATTTGCCATTTTTTAAACCTCCCAAAATGGAATAGATCCGCTATAATAAAAAAATTATGAACTAAGATTTCTTTTCTTTGATTGCATTGATTACTTGTACTAACTGACGTGGCACTCCGGTAAGTATTCCCAAGATTCCACGATGCGGAGCTACAAGAGTTCCTACAATCTTCGCTAAAAGCTCATCTCGTGAAGGTAACGAAGCAATCTGCTTCAACTCTTCCACAGAAACAACCTTATCTTCTACGTACCCGCCCCTGATCTCAAGTGCAGGGTGAGTCTTTTGGAAGTCAAACAAGGTCTTTGCAGCTTGCGCTGGGTCACCTTTCACAAAAGCCACAGCAACTGGGCCCTTGATTTCATCTTGAATGAAAGAAACTCTTTCGACTTTATCTACTTCGAAAGCTTTCTTTACAAGATTATTTTTAACAACCCTCAGCTTGGTATCAGACTTTCTAAGCTCTGAACGCAATTCAGATATCGCACTTACAGAAAGACCTGAGTAACCTGCCAACACAGCTGACTTCGCACCCATAAAGCCTTCGGCAAATTCTGCGCGCAAGGAATGCTTTTTTTGTTTCGTAATAGCCATATCGCGACCCCTTGTTTCTTAACGGTAAGTCGAAGTTTCGACGAGCACACCAGGCCCCATCGTAGACGACAAATTAATCTTCTTTAAGTAAGTACCTTTAACCGTAGAAGGCTTAGCTTTCGCAACAGCTTCAATTACAGTCGCAGCATTTTCAGCAAGCTTTTTAGCGTCAAAAGACACTTTACCTACAGGGACATGGATGATCCCAGCTTTTTCTACCCGGTATTCAACTCGCCCAGCTTTAAGCTCTTTAACTGACTTTGCAACATCCGGCGTTACGGTTCCAAGCTTAGGGTTTGGCATCAAGCCTCTTGGCCCTAAAACCTTACCTAACTTACCGACAGTACCCATCATGTCAGGAGATGCAACCACCGCGTCAAAGTCGAACCAACCTTTTTGAATTTTTTCTGCAAGGTCGTCTCCGCCAACTTCATCAGCGCCGGCTTCGCGGGCTTCCGCAAGCTTTTCGCCTCTAGCGAATACCACTACACGAATTTTTTTACCGAGACCGTGTGGAAGCGCTGTAGCGCCACGGATAGCTTGATCAGCATGCTTTGGATCTACGCCCAAACGCATCATCAAATCAACGGTAGCATCAAATTTTACGTAAGATGCTTTTTTTACCGTCTCACAAGCTTCCTGTAAGGAGTACTCTTTTTCAGGGTTCAAAGCTTTGACTGCAGCGCGGTACTTTTTTCCACGCTTACGTTTGTCTAGAGCTGATCTAGAGTTTGTATTCAAATTAGATGCCATTTAATTTCTCCACAGTACAAACGAGCTGGGTCGCATTTCGCCCAGTCTCTCCTCAGGTTTCTAAATTAAGAATCGACTACTTCCAGACCCATACTTCTAGCGGATCCAGCAATAATTTTCACCCCCTGCTCAATGTCATGGCAGTTAAGGTCTTCCATCTTTATTTTCACAATTTCTTCTATCTGCGCCTTGGTGATTGTTCCACAGCTGGCAGTACCAGGTGTCTGAGACCCCTTAGCAAGCTTTGCAGCTTTTTTTAGTAACTCAGATGCAGGCGGACTTTTTGTAACAAACGTAAAAGATTTGTCAGCAAAAACCGTTATAACGGTTGGTAGAATATCACCCATTTGTTTTTGCGTACGAGAGTTAAACTCTTTGCAAAAACCCATAATATTAACACCACGTTGACCCAGTGCTGGTCCAATTGGAGGTGAAGGGTTCGCTTTACCAGCCGGGATCTGAAGCTTGAAGCTATCTATTACCTTTTTTCCCATGTGGAATCTCTTTTCTTCTTCAATTTTTCTATTGTTTCTTACTGCTGAAGTCCGAAACAGGATCCACAGCTGTATGGATTTTAAAGCCTCTTGTCAAGTAGCAATTATAGCTATTGCTCTGAAGGAACCCTAACAGAGCTCACCTAAAGCCCAGAAGGCAGTTAACTTAACTTTTGAACCTGCGCGTAATCCAATTCAACAGGTGTTTCTCTGCCAAAAATACTAACAAGAACAAGCACTTTACTTTTCTCAGGCTTAACTTCGTCTACAACACCCTCGAAGTTTGCAAAAGCACCATCAGTAACCTTTACACGTTCGCCAACAGTGTATTGGACAGTCATTTTTTGGCTACGCTCTATTTCTCGAGCAGCTTCTGGCGAAGTTAGACGCAAAACCTCAGCATCAGAGATAGGACGTGGGTCCATCTGGTTGCCACCGATAAAGCCAGTAACCCGTGGCGTCTGGCGCACAAAGGTTCTGTTGACGTCGTTCATTTCCATCTCAACAAGCATATAGCCTGGATAACTGGTCTTCTCGACTTGTTTTCGCTTCCCGCTTTTGAGAACGCGTTCCGTGATCGTCTTTGGGATGAAGATTTCTCCAAAAGCCTCTTCTTTTTCAAATTGTCGGATCCGAGACAAAAGAGTATTTTTAGCCTTTTCTTCGAAGCCAGAGTATACGTGCACGACATACCACTTGAACTTTGGATTGGTTGGTATCTTCGAGTCGGACTCGGGGGCCTGCTCTTCGGAAGTTGACTCTTCGGCAGAAGCTGGCTGGTCGTGTTCGGTCGCGGCAGAGTCAGCCTGCCGCACTTCTTGCTGCATTTCGCCTGCTGCAGAAGAGGCTTCTTCGGCTTGAGCAACTTCTTCGTTGTTTTCGATTTCATTTGTCATCATTTATGCCCCTAGTATGAATCCCATGGAGCGATTCCATACAAAGTCAAACGCACCTAAGATTGCTGCAAATATTGCAACGAAGATAAGTACAATAATCGTCATTTGTCTTGTTTCATTAACCGTTGGCCAGCTAACTTTGCGTAGCTCCGTAATTGAATTCAGGTAGTACTCGTGCCGAGCAGAGTTACTTTGTAGCCAGTACATAGAAACCAAACCAACTGCAAGCGATCCAAAAAGCTTCGCGTTTGGAAGCCAAGCGTCATAACGCTGTTCCCAACCCATTTGAATACTTGCCAAGTCTGCAACATGGTACACACTTAGGGCCACAAGAGCGGCGAATACGAGGTAAGAAAACCAAAGCCAGGTGCTATCGTCTTTTTGCACAGTAAAGACTCCCTTTCTGCATTTTTATAAAACCAAACCTCTTTGAAGTTTGGGACAGCCAATCAGCCATCGAGTCAGAAGCTCGAAGTCTATACCAAAAGCCTCTTCAAAACAAAGTCATCTTCAATTTTTCATGTGGCAGGCGAGGAGGGACTCGAACCCCCAACACGCGGATTTGGAATCCGCTGCTCTACCATTGGAGCTACTCGCCTATATTAAAACCACCTGAAAAAAAAGTGGAACATATCCAAACTGTTATGTCCCACCTTTTATATCATTCTCCTGGCCAAACAGCCAAGAGGCTATCTACTCGATAATCCCTGAAACAACGCCCGCACCAACAGTTCGGCCACCTTCACGGATTGCAAAGTTAAGCTCAGCATTCATCGCAATCGGAGTGATCAACTCAACTTCGATATCTACGTTGTCACCTGGCATAACCATTTCAACACCTTCAGGCAGAAATACGTTTCCAGTTACATCTGTTGTACGGAAAAAGAATTGTGGTCTGTAACCCTTAAGGAACGGAGTATGACGTCCACCCTCTTCTTTTTTCAATACGTAAATAGAAGCTTTGAAACGCTTGTGAGGCTTGATCGTTCCTGGCTTACAAAGAACTTGTCCACGTTGAACATCTTCTCTCTTCAAACCACGAAGAAGAATACCTACGTTGTCACCAGCTTCGCCATGATCAAGAAGCTTCTTGAACATCTCTACACCAGTACACGTTGTTTTAAATGTTTCTTTGATACCAACAATTTCGATTTCTTCGCCGACTGTAATCTTACCAGACTCAATACGTCCAGTAACAACCGTTCCCCTACCAGAGATAGAGAAAACATCTTCAATTGGCATAAGGAAATCTTTTTCAATTTCACGCTTAGGAACTGGAATGAAACTGTCCAATGCACCCAATAACTCTATGATTGGCTTTGCAGCCTCTGCGTCAGCACTATCAGATTCTAGGCCTTTTAATGCAGACCCACGAATAATTGGCGTGTCATCACCAGGAAAGTCGTAGCTACTTAAAAGCTCGCGAACTTCCATTTCAACAAGGTCAAGAAGCTCAGCATCGTCAACCATGTCGCACTTGTTCATGAATACAACGATTTTAGGAACACCAACTTGACGAGCAAGAAGAATGTGCTCTTTCGTCTGAGGCATCGCACCGTCAGTTGCACTTACAACAAGGATTGCACCGTCCATTTGGGCAGCACCAGTAATCATGTTCTTTACATAATCGGCGTGACCAGGACAGTCTACGTGACCGTAATGCCTTGTGTCAGACTCATACTCAACGTGTGAAGTTGAAATCGTGATACCACGAGCTTTCTCTTCAGGGGCTTTGTCGATCTCGTCGAACGCCCTTGCTTCACCACCGTTTTTCAACGAAGCAATTTTTGTAATTGCAGCGGTCAACGTTGTTTTCCCATGATCGACGTGACCAATGGTACCGACGTTAACGTGCGGTTTGGTCCGTTCAAATTTTTCTTTAGCCATCCTTCAATACCCCTTAAAACCTTAAAATAACCAAAAGTTCATTACCTTAACTTCAACCACTTAAACCCGCAGGCAGAGATGATGAAGCAACAAGGTTATCAACAACATCTGAGCGTAGCAAGCTCTCTGGTCCCAAAGCTCACATGGAGCCCATGGGCGGAATTGAACCGCCGACCCCGTCCTTACCAAGGACGTGCTCTACCACTGAGCCACATGGGCAATCCTAGTGTCTCAACCTCGAGCAAAGTCGCGCTTTTCAAGCCGCACATCACGAGTTACAGCCAAAGACCGAATCATGCAAGCAAAAACGCAGCCAGACTCTTACTTCCGCAGCAGCTATCTACCGGCCCGAAGACAAAGTAGCTTGAAGATGGAGCGGGAGACGGGATTCGAACCCGCGACCCTTAGCTTGGAAGGCTAATGCTCTAGCCAGCTGAGCTACTCCCGCAGTATCTTCTGCCACAGCCTCATACAGAACCTTTAGAGTGGAGGGAGGTGGATTCGAACCACCGTAGACCGAAGTCAATGGGTTTACAGCCCATCCTTTTTGGCCACTCAAGCACCCCTCCACGAGGCTGAAGCCTTGTCATCTTACCTTACCGGCAAAAGTCAAAGACCGGCGCCTAATATGACCGAGGCACTGGCACCTTGCAAATCACTTTTTTGATAACACGCCTTTATAATAGGCACACAAAATTCCAGTAGCGACTGAAACGTTCAAAGACTCAAGCCCAACCTCGCCAGATTTGCTTGAAATCAAGATAGTTTCGTCACATTTACTAAGAATTCCAGGCCGAATCCCTTTTTCTTCCGAACCGACCACTAAAGCGACATCAGCCCCTGCCTGAACCTTACCTTTGCCAATAGGAACACCATCGAGGGCCCCACCTACAACCCAATGCCCATTGCTTTTTAGTGCCTCTATAGCTCTGCTTAGGTTGGAAACCACATAAACCTGCACCTGAGCGAGGCCACCTCTGGAAACTCGAACCACAGAATCAGACAACAAAGCTTGGTGGTCTTTTGCAATCACAACTCGCCTAAACCCAAAGAAAGAAGCCGTACGAATGATCGCCCCAAAGTTTTGTGGGTCCACCACCCTATCCAGTATAAGCGTGTTTTCTGTTCCGATTAATGCAGCTGGCTTAACCTCGAAGCACTCGAGCCAAACGGTCGCAGAAAAATAATCTTCGGAACGGGCCTCGATCACCTTAACCGAAAAACCTTTAAGTAGCTTTTGCACTTCGGGAAGTTTTTCTACCCCTACTTCTACAGACCGAATAGAGTCTTGAGAGTAAGCGCAAAACTCCCTAAAAGCCTTGATGTCTTTGAGAAGAAACTCCCCTCGCAAGACCGATGCTTTTTTTTGTTTAGATATGTTCTGATTTTTCTTTGTTTGCATACGATACGTTTTTTCTTTTCTTGGCTTTTGGACCTGGCCTAAAACATTTTGGCCTAGGTCAATCACTAGCCTTTATCGGAAACTGAATACCCAGCGACTTAATGCGCCGGTGTAAATTGCTACGTTCCACCCCAATTCTCTCGGAGGTTTTCGAGACATTCCAACCTGATTCTTTGAGCTTTTTTGTAAGAAAGTCTATTTCAAACCTGGTTTTCGCATCTTTCCACTCAACTTCAAAAAGCGAAGCCCCTGGCTCAGACGCGCTGCGCCCAACCTTAGCAGGATCTATATAGTCACTTATGTCTTTTTCTTCAAGTACACTGCTTTCATGCAAAATAGATACTCGCTGTAAAAAGTGTTTTAGCTCCCGGATATTCCCCGGCCAAGGATAGGCCAAAATCTTTTGCATAGCGCCTTCGGTAAAGTGCAATTCTTTGCCGTTCTGCTTTCCAAAAAACTGAACAAATGCACTTAGATCGTCCAAACGTTCGCGAAGGGGTGCAACGCGGATAGGGACTACATTTAAGCGGTAGTACAAGTCTTCCCTAAAAGCCCCTGAGGCAATCAAAGCCTTTAGATCTTTATTGGTAGATGCAACAAGCCTGACGTCTACACTACCAGGGCTGCTTTGCCCAACCTGAACCAGTTCGCCTGAATCCAAAATCCGAAGAATCTTCGACTGCGCCCGCAAACTAAGGTCCCCCACCTCATCCAAAAACAGTGTCCCGCAGTTTGCAGCCCTGAACTTGCCGACAGAGCCCTCATCCAAAGAGCCGAAAAACTCGTTTTCTATTTGATCTTCAGGGATAGCAGCACAATTGACCGCAACAAAAGGCTTGGACTTCCTGGGAGAGAGGTCATGAAGCATGCGAGCAATGACCTCTTTTCCTACGCCATTCTCGCCATATATAAGAACAGATACGTCCTGGGGAGCGACTCGTTCAAGCTGCATTTTTAGGAAAACAGTCTTCTTGCTCTGACCTAAAATTGGTACTGCCGGCTTTTTAACTTGCTCAGAGTCACTTTTTTTATCTAGCTGCCCGCGCAGCTTTTCTAGGAGAGGTAAAATTTGATCCAAACTAAGTGGTTTCTCCAAAAACTCCGCCGCACCTAGCTTTGTTGCCTTCACGGCAACCTCAATCGTCGCATGGCCACTAATAACGACAACGGAAGTCCCGGGAACAAGCGCGTTTAGGTCTTGTAGAACATCCAAACCGTTTCGATCGTCCATCCAAATATCAAGAAAAATCAGGTCAGGTTTTATCTTTGCAATGTTTTGGCAAGCGTCAATTCCAGAAGAGAACGTATTGACCTCACACCCTTCATCTTTTAAAACAGCTGAAAGAGATTTTAAAATAGAAACCTCGTCGTCAACCACTACAACTTTTAATGCGGTCATGAAACCTCCGGAAAACTAATTTCAAAGCAAACACCTGCAGAAGATGCCCTACTGCCAGAACCATCTAAAATTCTAATCTCACCGCCGTGCTCATTTATAATTCTATTCACGATTGCCAACCCTAATCCAGTGCCCTCTTTGCGGGTGGTGTAGTAAGGTTCAAACACCTGTGCCCGCTGTCCCTCAGGAATACCTATCCCATTATCTTCAAACTCAATGATAACCGAATAACCGCTAAGGTTTGAACGCCGCCTTAAACGGACAGCCAAAGAGGGTTGATCCAATGAGCTCATAGCGTCTAAGGCATTGTTAATTAAATTCACGAATACTTGACGCATTTGACCTTTGTCTGCAAGTACCATGTGCCCTGGCTTAACGTTCCCAACGTCAAAAGCTACACCTGGATGACTTAGGCGAAAGTTATCCACCACAGCCAAAAGCTCAAAGGACAGATCACAAGACTGCAGCTTACCGCTTGGCATGCGTGCAAACTTTCGGAACTCTTCTACGATCTCTGTAAGCTGATCTACATTGCTCAAAATGCTTTGCATGCACTCATCAAAGGTAGCCTTATCACTGGGCTTGATTTCAGCAGAAAACTTTCGCAAGGCGCGTTCTGCGTTTAATCTTATTGGTGTAAGAGGGTTTTTAATCTCATGTGCAACTCTTCTTGCCACTTCTTTCCATGCAGCTACGCGCTGCAGGTTAGCCTGGTAAGTCACGTCATCAAATACAATGACCAAACCAATTTGCCTATCCAGGTCATCTTTTAGGGTTACAGCGTATACGCCTAAATTTATTTTGTTGCCGTGATCGTCTTTATACGGGACCTCAAAGGTTACTTGGTCAGCTTTTTCAAGCTTCTTTTCTGCTGGCCTCCAGACCAAGCCGGCAAACTCCTGGCCAAGAGAGCTTGCAATGTTTTTACCTTCAATGACTTCAGGCTTTTTATTTAAAAGCTCGAACACGGCATTATTCACTGAAGAAACATTACCCTGAGAGTCCACGCTAACAACGCCAGAGCCAACGTTTGCTAAAACGGTCTTAGTGAACTTCCCTCTTTCTTCGAGCTCTTTTTGAGATTGCTCAATCTCTTTTTTTTGCTGATCCAAGTTTTTGGCCATGTGATTAAAACTATCAACCAAAACACCTGTTTCATCGTGCGCAATCTTAGGAATCTGTACGGCATAGTTGCCGGCAGCAATCTGCTTTGTTGCTAGTGCGAGCCTTCTAATCGGATAGGTTATGTTTCTTGCTACGTAAAAACCAGCCCACACCGCGCTAAACAAGACAATCAGCGTCATAAGCCCCAGGAGAACCCGGTAACTTAACTTTATGTACTTTGCACTGGGCCGGAGCGAGGCAAACTCCTTTTGAATCTTATCTAAAGACTGCAAAATACCTGTTTTTAGCTTTCTTTGCACAACCACATAAGCAAGCAAGTCGCCACCCAAGCCTGCGCTTGCACCTGCATAAAAGACCGGCGCAAACCCAAGCAAGAAATCCTGCCCTTCAATTCCGACCCCATGCGTAAACGGTTCTGGCGTTTTAGGCAGCTCGGCCGTGCCAGCTTTTACTTTTTTGCGAAAGCTCTCAACTAATGAAGCTTTATCCGTATCTGGGGCTTTGTCACCTGAATCTGCTGTATTTGGGGCAACCTTAAGGCCTAAGGGCCAAAGGTTCTGAAGGTCTTTATCCACCGAAACCACATCATGGAGAGCAAAACGTTGTTTTAAAGAGGTTAAAGCTGACCAATCTACATAATAACGAAACCCATTCTCACCGGGACTTACCCGCGTAAGGCCGAACTTTTTAGTAGATGAAAGCCGTAGATATTCAGAACTGGAATAAATATTTATTTTTTCTGCCGCGATACTAGCCAGCGACAAAACCTGCTTACGTTCATTTTCAAAGGCTTGTTCTGAGAGGTTTCTGGTTTCCACAATGGTTTCTTTTATTTTAGTAGAAAACCACCTGTCCATCGAAGAGGTTAAAAAACTATAGGAAAGGTAAAAAAACAAGAGGCTGGGAATTACAGAGAAAAGCACAAGCGAAGTTACTAATTTTAAGCGCAGCTGTGAGCCAAAAACCCCTCTTTTTCTTTCGATGATCAGCTTTGCGATGTTTCTAAAAATGATGAAGAACAAAAACAACAAAATGATGATATTAACGTTGACCAGCCCAAAATAGACAAAAGTCGCAAGAAACTCGCCCTCTTGCGTCAAATACTTTGCCCATTCGTACATCCGTACTTCAAACCGATTGATCAGAAGCAAAATACCAACAAGAAACCCGCTAACCAAAGCAGAACGCAGTAGCCCCCCACCAAAAAGTGGGTTTGTTTGAGGGTTTTTATCTGTGCTACGATTTCCGGGCAATATAAGCCTCGACAAGTTAGGGTGCTAAGAATGGTAACTTTTTTTGATCAGTATCTCCAGCAACTAGGAAAAAGCCCTGCGACTAGGCAAGCCTACACGCAGGAAGCCAAGAAATTCCTCAGCTTTGTGGGCGAAAGTGGCGACCAGAGGGCCTACCTGAAGTGGGGAGCGAAGGACTTTGAATTCTACTTTGAGCATCTGAAAGGTGCCGGATTATCGGACAATTCTCTGCGGCGTGGGTTTTTGTCCTTAAAGATGTTTTTTCAGTTTCTTCTAGACAAAGATCATACAAAAGGTGAAAACCCCTTTGTTTCTATCGCCATCCCAAAACGAGAAGAAACAGACCCTGAGCTCATAACCAAAGCTCAGTGGCAAAGCTTAGTTGAAAGCCGCGAGTATCTTGCAGAAAACGACGACACCAGAAAAGCAAAACACCTTAGAGACAAAGTTTTGCTTCTATTGATCGGCTATGAAGGCCTAAAGGCAAGCGAAGTTATCTCTTTAAAGTGGAGTTACTTTGTTGGCTCCTCACTGCATGTACCCGGCAAACACCCGCGGGTAATCTCTTTAACCGATCTTAGCCTGGATGCTTTGGCAGAGTTTGCAAGTCACCTAAAAGACACCCTTAGTTTTGCAAAAAAAACCTATTTGTTTCGCGGCCTAAAAGGTCCACGATCTGCTGACAAACCCATGTCCAGACATGGACTAAAGTTTATCCTGGCTGAATTTTCAGCTGAACTAGATATTCCGAAATTAAATGCAGAGTGCCTTCGCTCACATGCGATACTCTCTAAGCTCCGCCTCGGCTGGGACTGCGAAAAAATAATGGAGCACCTGGGACTCAACAAACTGGGGGTGGTCGGAAAAGTTGAGCGTTTTGCCACCCGTGAAGGACTTATTTAGCATGACGCAAGATGAATATTGGATGAAGCACGTACTGAGTTTGGCGAAGACAGCAGCAAAGCTGAAAGAAGTTCCAATCGCAGCAATTATTATAGATGAGAACAACCATGTGGTTAGCTCTGCCTACAACCTAAAAGAATCTCAGTTTGATCCCTGCGGCCATGCAGAAATCAAAGCGATTAGGCATGCAGGTAAAAAGCTGCAAAACTGGCGCCTCTTAAACTGCACCATTTACACAAACCTGGAACCCTGCGTAATGTGCGCAGGAGCTATTTACCAGTCTAGGATCAAAAGACTTGTATATGCTGCCTCAGATAAAAAGATGGGCGGCGTAGAAAACGTATTTCAAATTCTTGACTCGCCTCAAATAAACCACAAAACAGAGTGGGAAAACGGTATACTCAAGGAAGAAAGTCAGCAGCTTCTTTCAAGCTTTTTTAAAGAACGCAGGTCCGCCAAGCAAAGTTGTAGTAAATAAAACTGCACTAGCTAGATCCACCTAAAGGTAATTAACCCTTAGAATCTCGGCACTATTTTTTACCCACACGTCCGAAGCGTTTAGGGACGGGATCAAAAAGAGATCCTCACCGCCTGCTTTGACAAAATCCTCTTTAGCTCGCATTTGAATTTCTTCTAGAGTCTCTAAGCAATCAGAAACAAACGACGGACAGAGCACTGCCAGGTTCTTCACGCCTTGACCTGCAAACTTTGGGAGAAGCTCATCTGTATAGGGCTGTATCCAAGGAGTTCGCCCCAACCTCGACTGAAAGCCAATCGTCCACTGGTCATCGCCAAGACCCATCTCTTTGGCAATCACCTTTGCCGAGACCACGCACTGCGCCCTGTAGCAGTTAATGTTTTCAGACCTAAGCGTATCGCAGCAGTCTTTGTTTTTGGTACACGGGTAACCTTTATCCACAGTTTTTCGGCAGTGCCTTTCTGGTACACCGTGAAAACTCATCAAATAATGGTCTGGCTTAAACCCCTTCTTCTCTGTCGCCTCATGAGCCACAGTAGAAAAGGCTTTTGCAAACAAAGGGTCATCAAAAACGGCTGGAACCAAATCAAGCTTTCCTGAAAAACCTAGCTTTGAAACTACTTTTCTCACTTTTACTGCTGCTGTTTCATAGGCTGCCAGAGAATACTGAGGGAAAACCGGCCAAGCCACAATGTGATCAACGCCAGCCTGGACAAGCTCTTTCACGCCTTCTTCGATCGAAGGTGACTGATAGCGCATGCTACAGGCAACAGGGATCTTGAGTTCTTTTTGCAGAGCCTTGCAATAGTCGACCGTATGAAACATCAACGGAGATCCGCGTTTGGTCCAAATCTTTTTGTAAGCTTCTGCACTTTCAGCAGGCCTTTTTGGCAAGATGAAAAACTTAAGCAAAGCCCACCGAAACAAAGCAGGTATATCAATCACGTAAGGGTCACTTAAAAACTCTTTGAGGTATTTTCGGACGTCACCTTCTGAGGTCGAATCAGGGGTTCCAAGATTTACAATTAAAATTCCTTGCTTCATATATTTTCCTAACTTACTGACGTTTTAGCGCCTGAATCTGTCGAACTCTCTAACTCTTTAAAGTTTTCTTTGGCCCAAAGGTAAAGAACATCAAAACGCTGGATATAGCGCTCTGAAAACTGATCTAAAATACGACGCTCACTATCTAAAAGCTCTACATAGACGTAAGAGTTTTTATCTAAGCCCTCACGCATCGCAAAAACTTCGCTTGGCTGAAGATTGCAAGTATAACCGTTCTCATAGTGCTTGTGCCGGTAAGATGTGTCATCTATCCAGATACCGCACGAAGCGCTGCGAATCAAAAACGTCACGGACCAAACACATGGAAACAAAAAAAACAGATAAAATGACAGTGTTTGCTGAGAGACCCAGCTTTGTAGGCCGATCGAAAACAAGCTAGCACTCATCAAAAGCAAAACGAGGCTGAATAGATATAATTTAACGTGGACACCAAACCGCAAAAGACAGCTTCCTTCTAAGCAAGAGCACTTCAAAAGACTGTATAACCCATGTACTCGAAGCTTGCATAGCTCAGCAATGAAGCAAAAAATTCCCATTAATAACAGATAGATATACTTGGGCAGTGAACTTTATGGTTCACTTAGAAAACCATTGCTAGCTTTGCCTTAGAAAAATCAAAGGGACTTGATTATGAATAAGCTATTTTTGCTATTTTTTATGCTTTTGTTCACCGCAGGCTGCGAGTTATCAACAAACAGCAGTCAAAACACTGCTCGTATCCACCTAACAGAAAAAAACGAAACGAAAAAAGTTAAAAACCTGATTTTTATGATTGGTGATGGAATGGGGTTTCAGCAACTCGGTTTTGCCCGTTCTTACCTGAAATACGCACCTAGCTCTAAAATAAAACGCAAAACACTACACATCGAACAAATGGCTAAAACAGGCAGCTTGGGAATGGTTTTCGTCGAGCCCGAAGGAGCTTTGGTTGTCGACTCAGCAGCAGCAGCTACGCAGCTTGCCACAGGGCATGGGTCCATCTCAGAGGTAATAGGTCTAGACAGCAAAGGAAATGCTGTTTTAACCATCGCAGAAAAAGCCAAAAGAAAAGGCCTGAGCACAGGCCTGGTCTCAGATACGCGTCTTACACATGCCACGCCTGCTGCCTTTGCAGCTCACGTTGCGCATCGCTCGATGGAAAACACCATAGCTGAACACCTAGTTTCATCTGGGGTCGACCTTATGTATTCAGGCGGCCTAAGGCATTTTTTACCAAGAGCTGTTTTAGACTCATCGAGTGCCGCCCATAAAAAATATGCTGCCTTGTTTGGCCAAGAGTCAAACCTACTTGCCTCCAAAAGAAAGGACGAGGTAGATCTTGTCGAAAAAGCAAAAAAGAATGGTTATGATTTTGCCTTTGATAAAAAATCTATGCAGGCCAACCAAGGCAGCAGAGTTTTAGGCCTGTTTACAACATCAGGTATGCCAGGTGGAATAAAGCACCGATTTTCAAAAGATGACCCAAAGCGCAGCATCCCCTCTCTAAAAGAAATGACCATGGATGCTCTTGATAGACTCTCCCAAAACCCAAAGGGGTTTTTCCTGATGGTTGAAGCAGGGCAGATAGACTGGATGGGCCACCAAAACGATGCTGGAGGACTTCTCCAAGAGATGCTTAAGTTTGATGAGACCGTTGGGTATGTTTTAGAGTGGATCAAAAACCGCGATGACACCCTTGTTGTTTTAACTGCAGACCATGAAACAGGGTCTATGGGGTTTAGCTATAGCGCGTTTGAGTTGCCAACCGAAAAAAAACTATCTGGAAATGGCTTTCTTAGAAGAATGTTTAAGCCAAACTTTAACTTTGGCCGTTACGCGAGCTTAGACCACCTCTACAACCAAAAAAAATCACTTGATACGATTGTAAAGAACTATCTAAAAAGAAAGAGCTACTCACCAGAATCCTTCCGAGAAGTCGTTAAAAAAAATACTGGGTTTGAGATAACCTTAGCGGAAGCCAGATCCTTTTTTGAGTTAAAAGACAATGCCTACAGGGTTAAAGGTCATTCGTACCTAGATTTAGCCGAGGTACCTGACATGGGCCCTGGCGAGGTCTTCTACGGGATTTTATCAAACAACTTTTCTGCAAAGCTTGGAGCCATTCTTGGCAAACATCAAAACGTAACTTGGGGCACAGGCACACACACCTCCAGCCCAGTAGGGGTTTTTGCAGTAGGCCCAAAGCATTGGGCACAAAAGTATCAAGGCGCTCACCACAGCACAGAGATAGGACTACTTAACCTTGCGGCCCTAGGCTTGCCAACGGCCAAGGAACGAAAAATCAAACTTAGCATGCGACCTTGACCCTGCTACCTGTTTAATCAATAATTATGAGTATATGGAACATGCAAACACAGACTGGATTCTAGGCCTGGTTGTCCTTTTTGGCCTGGCTACCCTTGTTAGTACAATTTTCCGCAAACTGCATATACCGACTCTTATAGGGTTTATCTTCAGCGGTATCCTGTTGCAGTGGTGGAGCTTTGAGGCTGTCGACGCCCTAAAGCATGAAACCCAGTTTTTGGCTGAGCTCGGTACGATCCTTTTGATGTTTACCATCGGCTTAGAGCTGAACCTCGGCTCTGTCAAGTCGCGCCTTTTAAGTTTGTTTGGCATTGGCATGCCTCAGGTGGTGATCTCAAGCCTAGTAATTTATCTTGCTGCCAAATGGTTTGGGCTTTCTACGGCTGCATCGTTAACGTTCGGGTTTGCAGGAGCTCTTAGTTCCACCGCGCTTATTTTCAAAATGCTTGAAGAGTCTCGAGATAGCCACTCAGAAACGGCCAAGCGCGCCGTCCCCGTCTTGATTTTCCAAGACATGGCCGTCATACCTATGATTCTGATTCTTACAACATTGACTAAACTCGGCGGAGAAAGCGGACTGTCTCAGTTTGGCTGGGAGTCTGTGGCAACACTTTTGTTTAAAGTATTTCTTTGCATCATCTTTGTCATTGTCGGAAGCCGGCACGTGTTTCCTTGGATTTTAGAAAAGGTAAGTAAAACCGGAAGCCGTGAGCTGTTTTATTTTTGCATCCTTTTTTTGGCTATGGGCGTTGGCTACCTTGCAATACAGCTCGGCTTCTCTGTATCTCTTGGGGCATTTATTGCAGGTGTCATGATCTCAGAAAGTTCTTGGTCTAAAAAAGCCCTTTCTGAAATCATGTCTATGCGCGACACGTTTCTTGGCCTGTTTTTTATTGCGATCGGTCTGATGGTGAACCCATCGATGCTACTAGACAACTCCCTAGCAGTGGTAGGGGTAGCCGCTGGAGTTTTTGCAGTTAAGTTTATTGCCATTGTTCTACCGTGCCTTGTCTTAAGAGTGCCTTTAAGCATAGCTGTTGCACTCGCCTGTATGCTCTCGCACATGGGTGAGTTTAGCTTTATCATCTTTAACCAAGCATATGGCTCTGGAGTGATTAGCGAAGCTACGTATCAGGTAGCTCTGGGTGGAGCCTGTATCTCCCTTTTGTTTGCACCTGGTTTGTATTACTTTGCAAACAAGCTTTTAAAGGGTGGTTTTTTTCAAAAAATATCTGTCGCCGATACTTGGCACCAGATCCAAGAACAAACACTGCATTCGTTTCCAATACACACTGAATTTGTCCCGTTAGCAGGAAAAAGCAAAGCTTCCGGAAGCGCTATTCTTATTGGGTTTGGAGCTGCTGGCGAGAATCTAGGAGATGCTTTTGATGCACTCGATATACCGTTTACTGCAATCGATATGAGTTTTAAGTTTTTTAGGCCTAAGTCTAAGAACGCTACTATAGTTTACGGCGATGCCAGTAAAGAGGAAATCTTAGAATCTGCCGGTATACGCACAGCCAAACTCGTCGTCATTACGGTAAACTCAGCTCCGATGACTCAAGCCATACTATCTACCGTGCAACACCTTCGGCCAGACATCCACTGTGTAGTAAGAACCCAGTACCTGCTAGAAGCAAAAAGACTGCAAAGCAAACACCACTTTCAGCTAGTTGTAGCTGAATACGAAACCACTCTGGAACTACTAGCTCAAAGCTTGAGGACATTTGGCGTTAGCGGCACAAAAATAAACGAACTTTTAGAAGACTGCCGCAACAGGTTCTCTTCTGATAGCCTCAGGCTTGGAGATTCCCTGCGTAGAAACGTGGACACACCCCCGCTCAAGGCCATGCGCAACATCCAGCCTATGCAGGTCGAAGCTGACAGCGAAGCTACAGGCCAAACCCTAAAAGAGCTGGATATTCGAAACCTCACTGGTGCAACGGTAGTTGCTGTGTTCAACGAAAAAAAAGGTGCGATCGTTCCTGGACCAGACTACAAGCTCTGTGCAGATGATACTTTGCATCTTATAGGAGACAAGCAGGCTATTGAACGTGCTGCGCTTATCTTTCAAAACCCAAAACCTGTAACCTCTGTAAAAGAAAAAGATTCATAAGAGTTAAAAGCTAGATTAAATAATTTCTAAGCGGTTCAAGCTAATTAGAACCAAACACACGCTACAAAAAATCCAAAAATAGCGGAGATTTTTTTTCTGAAAGCTAATGGTTTTATGATTTTTGTAAACATAGCTATAAAGAAAGTAAAAAAACAGGCACTGCCCGAGAATCTCTAAGCTCTCTTCTATAGTCGTTATATAAATGTAGTTGCTTCGCGAAAACTGCTTTGAGGCCCAGTACCCACCTAACAGTTCAACACCAAAAGCTCCAAGCACAAAAACCAGGCCACTCAAAACAAACTGAAGGCAAAGATACTTTGGAAGCTTACTGACAAAACGCAGTGCAAATGGAAGCAATATACAAAGCAGCCCACCGTAGACGATGACCCAGCCGTAAAAGAAAACGCCTTTTAGATCAAACATGGCACGAAGCGGGACGTTGAGCTGGTCGTGGATCGCTAGGTACTCGTCTGCTCCAAGAAATAAAGCTATGAGCCCGGCTCCAAACCACTGGAAGCCAAGTTTTGAAGACAGCTTACCAATTCTCAGGCAAAGAACCCCGGACAAGATCCAAAGAACTGTCTGAAAAAAAGTGGGGATGTTTCGCTCGTAATCAAAGTTAAAAAGGTTACTAAGACTAAGGTAATGCTCAGGCCAAACAACATGAAAAGCCATGCAGCCAGCCAAAAAAGCCACGCTAGCAAAAAGGATATTCGATATATTTTTTGGAGTGATCATCATACAAGCCCGATCCTAGTCGAAAGCATGTATATTTTCAAAAAAAAGCCAAAAAGACTTCAGGGGGAACTGGGTAACAGCTTAATACAACTTAGCAAACTGTAAAAGAACGTAAGAATTGCCGATAGCTTTTTCGGAAGATCGGCTAGAAACCTTTGCAAACCCTGCTGCCTCTGCCTTTTTAACAATTGTCTCCACAGAGGCCAAATGCGGAGAGACATAGCTCCTGAGGTATTCGGCAAACCCGTGATATTGATACTTTAAGGTATCGAACCGCCCGGATTTCTGTAGGTCCTGGTGCAGCTCTTTCAGAAACAACTTCAGCTCGGCGTCCCCGCGAGCCAGAGGTACTACCACGCTTAACATTTTGTTTTGTTCGATGCCTTCGTATAGTGATGTAAAAAGATCTCCAGAAACTTCTTCTTTGCTAAGCCCAAAAGGAATAACCATTCCGTCAAAACGCGCCACAGGAACCTGGCCTATAGACCATACAGGTTTCTGGATCATCCTAACGCGATCTTTTCTTCCCATGAACTTTTCTTTGATGCAGCGCAAGAAAGTTTCGCGGTGATCTACATAGGATTTATCTATTTTATGCGAGAGCCCTGCTGTGATGTAGCCGCTGTGCGCCTTGATTTCCAGAACCTTGCTTGCCTGGCTAAGGTGAACCCTTACTTTTTGCGCGACAGTCCTATAGGCAGCCGACTCACCAACCAAAGCATCAAAGCTTGCTGCAAACTTTTTAGAGTAGCTCGAAAACTTAAACATGCGATCTAAATCTTTAAAAAAGAGGTCTCGCTTATTTACTGAGTTAATGTTTAATGTGATGATCCATCCTAGCTGTTTTCCAGTCTTGCGATCTAGGATAGGCTGCATAAACTTTGCAAAAACCATCCTGCCATAAGCTTTACTTTTAAACACAGCGCGTTTGCGGTCTGCCAATGGAAGAAGTGCTTCACCATAGAGCCCTTCCGTCCTAGTTTCAACGCGGCGAAAGTTTTCTAACAAAGAAAACCACTTAGAAAGGTGATCACCTTTTGCTAGTAAAGATGTTCCATCCAATTTTTTACCAAACACCAAAGCAAAAGCTGGATTCATATCTAGAATCTGCTGGTCCTGGTTTATAAGCATGGTAGGCACGGTAGCCTGAAACACGGAAAGGTCTAGACGAGGATCTGAGAAGCTCCATATAGCTAAGTTGCCAGCATAGCTGCCTGCAAACTTATAGATATGATCCAAGCTCTTTTTGGCAAAATCTTTGGCCACACCCATAAAGTGCTTTTTAGCTGGATAAGATAACTGTTTTTGAGAACCCATAGAAAACCTCCACCCTAGAAGTTGCAAGTAGATGTCCACCGTTTGTTTTTTTAGTTGCTGTAATTACTAAGGTTTTTTTAGCCTCTTCACTCAAAGGCAAGACATCTGTCAAAGCAATTGACGATATAGCCAAGGAACTGTTAGCACCAGGCTTCTACTACCTTTGATGGAAATATCTATTTTGAGCTTAAAAAAGAAAAACACCCTTATCGCAAGTTGCCCAAAAGGGCTAGAACCCGCACTACAAAGTGATATTGAAGCACTTGGGTTTTCTATCATAAAGATTGCCCCTCGGGCCGTTTACTTTACCACCGATGAAGTAGGTTTCTACAAAGCGCACCTAGGGCTTAGAACCGCGAGCAGCATTAAACTTGTTCTTAAGTCTTTTGAGTCTAACGGAACAGATGAACTATTTGCACGTTGTGAAAAAATAGCTTGGGAAAAGCTGCTTCCGAAAAACGTCCCAGTCAACACCCAGGTACAGGTGAGTAAAGATTTTAACCCAAAAGAAGTCTTTGAAGTATTTAAACGCGGGATCGAAACCAGGTTTTTAGTTCGTTCTGGGGCCACCCCTGTTTTTGGCAACAAAGACAATTCCATCGATATTTTTGTTTACCAATACAACGACCAATGGACCTTTAGCATAGACACGACCGGCAAGGCTCTGCACAAACGCGGATACAGGGTCGAAGGTCACCCAGCTCCGTTAAAAGAAAACCTAGCAGCAGGCCTTTTAAGACTCGGTGGCTACAAAGGCCAGAAGAACCTGCTGGACCCCATGATGGGCAGCGGGACCGCCGTCATTGAGGCTGCGATGATCCAGCTGCGCAAAGCTCCTTTGATTCACCGCAAAAAAGGTGGCTTTGCTTTTGAGGCGATGCCATTTTTCAAAAACTCCGTGTACAGACAAGCCCAAGACGAGTGCAGAGAGCGAAAGCTTTCAGATCTTGTCTTTCCAATCTGGGGAAGAGATGTCCACCCGGATTTTGTAAAAGGTGCAAAAGAAAATGCACTAAAAGCAAGAGTAGAAAAACACTTAGATCTAAACCAGCTGCAGTTTTTCGAAAGCAAGAAGCCGTCCGAGCATGGACTTATGTTTACAAACCTTCCTTATGATCAACGCCTTAAAAAGAAAGAAAACTTCTTTGAGTGTTTTAGCGAGCACATAACGAAAGAGTATGCTGGCTGGGACTTTGCTATTTATGCCTATGAAGATACTTTTAAGGCACCGCAAAAAGCAGAAGCTTTAAAGGTCTTTGACGTACCGAACGGTTCGCTGGAAACCAAGCTTTGGTGCTTCAAGCTATAGGCAACAAGCATCAAGCTGCCTGTAAGTGTTATATCTACAGCAAAATAAAATACAGCGCCCCAGCAAGAAGGCATCGGTAGATAGCAAACCAAACAAAGCCTTTGTCTTTTAGAAACTCAAGCAAGTAGTGGATCGTCAGCACCCCGACTATAAACGAAACCAGCAGACAAACCCAAAGCCTCGGATCCAGCCACTCATGTTGCAGCTCAAGGCTTATAAAGACCGTTGCAGCTGCCATGATCGGAGCTCCAAGCAAAAATGAAAACCTTGCAGAGTCTACGCGCGATAGCCCCAAGTAACGCCCCATCACCATGGTCGCTCCACTGCGCGAGGTACCTGGTATAAGAGCAAGAGCTTGCGCAACTCCGACATAGAGTCCATCTAAAATAGAAAACTGTTTTGCACTTTTACGAACAGGCGTCAACTTATCGACAAGCCACATCAGTATCCCTACGACTGCGAGCGGCATCAGCGTCATGCGAGAGTCATGAAAAACCGCTTGCAGCATGTCTCTTCCAAACAACCCAAACAAACCTGCAGGTAACGTTCCTGCTATAAGGGCTGGAAGCAACACCCGGCTTTCATGTGATTTTTGTCCGCAAAAGATATCCTGCTTGATTTTGCTAAACAAAGAAAACCACTCACTGCGAAAGTACCAGAGGATGGCGCCAAGAGTTCCGGCATGAAGCGCAACATTTAAATATAGAGGTAGTTTTTTTCCGTCCCAGAGCTCAGAAAAAATCAGCAAGTGGGCGCTACTAGAGACAGGAAGAAACTCCGTGATTCCTTGAAGAATTGCCAGCCACAGGGCTTCTAACATGACGGTGTCCTCTTCTACGCAAAAGCGTCTCAGTACATAAGATCAAAAAAAGCGAAACAGCCAAAACACCTCGCTCTCTAGTCGGCTCTTAGTTTACCTTTCCTCCCATGAAACCTCCTCTCTAACCACCTCAGAGCTGTTCAATAAACAAGCTATTTGCAATTTTCCCGGCCCCTGCGTAGGTTAGGGCCTTACCAGCTCAAGGCGTCCTATCTATGAATCCAAAGTTACGAAAGTCCCTACCAGCAAGAGTTGCAGCCTGGGCCTTTATTGGAATCATCCTTCTGGCCAACGTGCTGATGCTCCACATGTTTGGCGTATCTGTGCCTCTGCCGTTCTTGCTCTGGTGTTTCTACGGGCTTGCTGCCGTTGCTCTTGTAGCTGCTATTGGCTGTATCTATGTACTCTTTACACTTGAGCCTGATGCCGAGGGCGGCGAAGAGCCAGAAGGCCAAGAAGAAAAAAAAGAAGATGCATAAGTCGCAAGACACTTTACAGCTGACATACTAAGCTCCTTTGATGGAGCTACGCTTTGACAACGGTAACATTCACGTTTCCTCATTGAACAACTTTTCTGTTCTTCCTGCCATGGATTACAGAACTGAGGTTCTTCGCTTAAAAAAACAAAATATCGAATACGCAGACCTTGCCAAAAACTACCAGACACTCGACCTACCCAAATCGGCCCTACCTAGCCCACGGAGCCACCAGGTAGAAGCCATCAAGCATTGGATGCAAAACAAAGGCGTGGGGATTTTAGAGATGCCTACAGGTGCCGGAAAAACCATGACGGCACTCTATATTTTAGAAAAGATCAAACGCACGGCATTAATCGTAGTACCCACCATTGATCTTATGCACCAATGGTTTGAACAAATCACAAAGCACTTTGGCATAGAGCCAGGCTTGTGGGGAGACGGCAACAAGTCAACCAAACATATAACTATATCCACCTATGACTCTGCCGCTCTATTCTCAAAAGAGAAGGGCAACGAGTTTGGCCTGCTGATCTTTGACGAATGCCACCACGTATCCGGCAAGGTAAACTCTAGCATTGCCCGCCAGTGCATTGCGCCCTTTCGCCTAGGGCTTTCTGCAACCGTCGCTTCGCACGAGCAAGCAGACAAAATTTTTGATCACGTAGGACCAATTGTCTACTCGGCCAAACTAAAAGATCTAGGCAAAGAAACTATCGCACCGTTTGAGACGCGAGTTCTACAAGTTGAGCTCAACCAGGAAGAAAGAGAAGAGTACAAAAGGCAACGCGGCATTTACACTTCCTGGCTGAAGCGAAACGGAATCATTTTAAACTCCAAAGAAGCCTGGCAGGTGTTCATGCAAAAGAGCACTTATATGCCCGGCGGCAGGCAAGCAATGACTGCTTTTAGAGAACAAAAGGCTTTGTCGCACACACCAAAAGCAAAGTTTGACGCAATTTGGAAAATTATTTGTGACCATGCAGGTCAAAAGATGATTATATTTACCCACCAAAACTCTTTTGCCTACGCAATTGCTCGCAGGTTTTGCCTTCCTGTGATTTCGCATAAGACTAGTAACTTTCAGCGCAAAGAAACCTTAAACCAATTTAAAGAAGGCGAAATAGACGTCGTCGTCACATCAAAAGTCCTCAACGAAGGCGTAGACGTACCAAACGCAAGCATTGCTATCGTAGCTTCAGGTACAAGCTCTGTTAGAGAGCACGTCCAACGCATTGGCAGAATCCTAAGACACAAAGAAGGCAAGACAGCCGTACTGTACGAGCTCGTCTCAAAGGACACGCGCGAAGAGAACGCAAGCAAACGAAGAAGAAACCATGATGTTTACAGAAGAAAGCGTTAGCGCCAGGCGCCTAAAGTCCGGTCTAAAGCCAGTGTTTCTAACGCTGGACAAAGACCTGCATGCAGCTGATATTGCTATCGAAGCTTTTAACAGTTGCCTAGGAAAACAGCTTTCTGAAGTGATCCTTCTAGCTGTTTCTTCTTTAGCAAAGAAAAAACCTGTGACAGGTCTTGTCCACGCACTTTTTATGGTTCAAGAGTTTGAAACCTCCCCAAACAAAAAAAAGATTAGCTCTCTAGATGTAGCAAGAGTAGCCGCAGGCCTTAGGTCCAAACAAACTTTTGGTAGCTATACGCTCCTTCAAGAAGCCACTGCAAAGCACTTTGATGTAACCCTTGAAAGGCTTGACGCCATCCTAGCAGAAGAGACAGAACCCAGGGTTTACCGTGAACTAGAAATAGAACCCGAAGCACTGATTGCGGTTTATAACTTTGAGTACTGGAACCTCCTGCACAGACTAGCAGGGTCGCCAATTGCTAAAAACTGGTTTGAGCCAGAAGCCCAAAAAAACGATCGCCTAGAAACAAGAGAACAGCTTTCATGGCTAGGCAAGAGCTCTACGTTTTCATTTTCTAAGTGGGAATCAGACATCGAAAAGGCTTCTGAAGCTATCCGAGTGCATTTCCCACGATATATTTAAGAAGTTAGGCTGTAGATGGTGTGCGTGCCCCAAATATATTTACTCAGAAATAGTGGGTAGTTTGGCCAACTGTATAAGCAATAAGAAGCACATCAATTCACGTTCTTTTCTTTGCTTTTGTTATATATAAGCTCACGAAGCAAATATCTCTGGTAAAGATC